>NZ_FNQE01000023.1 GCF_900107485.1 Proteiniborus ethanoligenes | reverse complement strand
TACCTGATTGAGGCTGCTAACAGTGTTCGAAACCATATACCAGAGTATAAACAATTTTATTACAAGAAGTACGGTGAAGTAACTACCCACCAACATAAAAGAGCACTCGCACTTACATCTCGTAAATTAGTACGACTGATTTTTGGATTGCTGACTAAAAATCAAATCTACTCCACCGATAAAGTTGGAGAGATTCAATAAAATATTTTCCCTTCTCAAACCTATTTTTCTCAAAAAAATTATAGGTTCTATTAAGATTACTCTTTTTTAATTGTTTCTTTTATTTTCTTTAAAAATCATCTCTTGACATATTACCAGATTGCTCTCCCTCTTTGAAAATAACTTCTTTTGCTTTTTCCATTGCTTTTTCTAAAGTTTCAACTATTCCAACACTGTCAAGTAGTTTTTGATTTGTAGATGTTACTGAACCTACTCTTAGAGCATTCTTTAATCTTAGTTCAAAAGAACTCATACCTAGTTTTTCTGCAAGTGCGTCTATTTGTCCTTCATGAGCTACAGCTACCTGCGGAACTCCAAAACCTCTAAAGGCTCCAGCCATAGGGTTGTTTGTATATGCAAATGTAGCTTTTATTTTTACATTTGGGATTTCATAAGGGCCGGTAATATGAGTCATAGCTCTAGCTATAACTGCTGGACCATATGATGCATAGGCTCCTGTATCTCCTATTATATGAGCTTCCATAGCTAATAGCTTTCCATCCTTCGTAGCCCCAGTCTTAACTGTCATAGTCATAGGGTGTCTCTTTGAAGAAGCCACCATAGACTCTTCTCTATTTCTTGTAAATTTCACAGGTCTTCCTGTATGATATGCCAATAATGATGCATGACATTGTACAGATATATCAAGCTTTCCTCCAAATCCACCACCTGTAGTAGCTTGAATACTTCTTACTCTACTTTGTGGAAGCTTAAGCATTCTTGCTACTTCTCCTCTGTCAAAGTGAGGATTTTGAGTTGAACTCCAGAATGTTAGAACTCCATCTTCATATTTTGCAAGTCCCGCTTCAGGCTCTATAAACATATGAGCAACGTAGCTTGTATTGTATGTGTTTTCTACTATTACATCACATTGCTTAAATGCTTCTTCTGCATTTCCAAAAATTAAATCTTTAGTTTGAAGAATGTTTGAAGTGCCGTGGATTGGATGTGCTCCTTCTTTTAGTGCATCTTCTATAGTAAATATTCCTTCTAGCTCTTCATAGTCTACTTCTATTAAATCTAATGCTTGTTCAGCAATTTCTTTAGTTTCTGCAGCAACTATTGCTAATGCATCACCTATTCTTCTGATTTCATCATCTACTAGCACAGGCTCATCCTTAAAAATAATACCTACTCTATTGTCTCCAGGAATATCCTTTGCTGTTAAAACACTTACTACTCCTGGTAAAGCTTTTGCTTTGCTTGTATCAATGCCTTTTAGTATGGCAGAAGCTACTGTACTTCTTTTTACTGCACCATATAACATATTTTCTAGCTCCATATCTGCTGAATATAGTGCTGTACCTAAAACCTTGCTTAATGCATCTTTTTTTTCAACGCTTTTCCCAACTATATCAAGCTTTCGATCTTTAACCATTACATCCGTCATTTCTCCCGTTACATTATAATCCTTCACTCTGTTTCCTCCTTTCACTTATTTATCTCTGGCTATTTCAACAGCTTCTATTATTTTTGTATATCCAGTACATCTACATATGTTTCCAGACATAGCTTTTTTAATTTCTTCCTTTGTTGGGTTAGGATCCTTCATTAATAATGCTTTTGCAGAAAGTATCATTCCTGGTGTACAGAAGCCACATTGAACGGCACCAGCATCTATAAATGATTGTTGCAATTTATCTAGTTCTCCATTTTGTGATAAGCCTTCTAAAGTAATTACAGAACTTCCATCAACTTGAGGAGCCAATACTATACAGGAAGTTACAGCAGCCCCATTTACTATTACAGTACATGCTCCGCACTCACCTTCTGAGCATCCTTCTTTAACACTCAATAGCCTAAAGTCTTCTCTAAGCATGTCTATTAATCTTTTATTTGGGTTTACCTCTATAGTTACATCTTTATGATTAAGATTAAATGATATTTTTACCTTTTCCAAAATGTAATCCTCCTTTTAAAATAGTTTAGCATTAATTTAAATCCGCTAAAATATCATCAAATAATTCTTCTGCTATACCCTTCATAGCTTCCCCTTTATATAAAGCTAAATGCTTAAAAGGTGAGTTGTCAACGCTAACATTAGTTATTTCAGATATTTTTTCGATACATGCTTCTATGTTTTCTCTGTTTAATTCTTTGCCCATTAAAGCTTCTTCTACTTCTCTAACTCTCACTGGATATCTTGAAATAGCTCCCAAGGATATTTGAGCCTTAGTACATATATTGTCCTTATCCTTTTCTATTAATGCTCCTATGCTTATAACAACTATAGCTAAGGCTTTTCTCTTACCTAGCTTTTTAAAGCTAGTAGCTGAATTCTCACTAGGAGCTTTAAAGAATATTTCAGTCAAGATTTCATCTTTTCTAATTTGACAATCTCCAGATCCACGATAAAATTCTTCTAGCTTCATGGTTCTTTCTTCTTTTTCACTTTTAAGAACTACTGAAGCATCTAAAGCCATAAGTGCAGCTATTGAATCTCCCGCAGCAGAAGCATTTACTATATTTCCACCAATAGTTCCTAGATTTCTTATTTGAATTGAGCCAACTTCCCCACAAGCTATAGCTAGAGCCTTAGCTTTTTTATTTAAAATTTCTGAGGATTCTAGGTAGCTAAAATTGGTAAGTGCACCTATTTTTATGAATTCGTTTTCCTCTCTAACATATGCTAATTCCTTGATATGCTTGATATCTACTACTTTTTCTGGTGAAATCATTTTTTTATTTACCTGAACAATAAAATCTGTTCCTCCAGCAATGATTTGAGTATCCTTATCTGCTCCTGCCAATATCTTTACAGCTTCTTCAACTGTTTTTGGAGCAAAATAGTTAAATTTTTTCATTTTATCCCTCCTGTAAGAAATCATTAATAGTAAAATTGCAATGTGTTTTTAAGAATGTCTTAAGCTCTATAATGCCTATAAATCCTATTATTAGGCTATAAATATATGTTTTTAAGTTTCACAATCATAATATATTGCAAGAGCTTTGCCAAATTTATAAATTGTTTTTAAAAAAATATTAGCATTTTCTTAGATGTCTGTAATTATCGTTATTAATTAAACAATAACTCATAAAAGGTTTCTTTGTTAAGTATAAATTTTTGCTTTATTAGGGATAAAATTCAAAAAAAATATTAAAAATTTCCCGAAAACATTTCATTTCCGAAATGCTTTCGGGAAAATAACGATTAATCCTGCATAATTAGGCTAATTGTCCATTTCATTTTTGAAATGCCCATTTCATTGTTGAAATAGACCTACTCTATATTCAATTGATTCATTTTCCTCCATAATGTGGTTGTGCTTATTTTTAAATAATCTGCAGTTTTTGATTTTATACCATCGTTTAATTTAAGAGCCTTTTCAATAATTTCTTTTTCATATTCTTGAAGCATTTCATCAAGACCATTTTCGTTTATATCCTCAATGCTAAAGTTTTCATTTATATTTCTAGGTAAATGCTCTACTTTAATTATTCTATCATTTCCTATTATATTAAAGGCCTTTTCTATACAGTTCATTAACTCTCTTACGTTACCTGGCCAGTTGTGACCCACAAGAATGCTTAAGGCTTCTTCGTCTATACCCTCAACAAACTTACCAAAGGTTAGGTTCATCTTTTTTATTGCATGACTTACTAAAGATGGTATGTCTTCTCTTATATATCTTAAGGACGGAAGATGTATGTCAAGAACATTTAGTCTATAGTACAAGTCTTGTCTAAACTTACCTTCTTTAACCATCTTGTCTAAGTCCTTGTTAGAGGCAGATATCACACGTATATCAAGTGATATTGTTTTTTCACTACCTATTCTTCTTACTTCTCTTTCCTGTAATACTCTTAGTATTTTAGATTGAAGATCTAAATGCATTTCACTTATTTCATCAAGAAATAATGTTCCTCCATTAGCTTGTTCAAATACTCCAGGTGATCCTCCTTTTTTTGCTCCTGTAAATGCTCCGCTTTCATATCCAAAAAAGCTACTCTCCATAAGGTTTTGAGGAATAGCAGCACAGTTAATAGCTACAAAGGGCTTATTAAATCTATTACTTGCATTGTGTATGGATTGTGCAAAAACTTCCTTGCCTGTTCCAGTTTCTCCGAAAATCAGTACATTTGAGCTAGATTGAGCTGCAATATTAGCTATTTCTTTTGCTCTGATAATCTCACTAGTTTTCCCTATAATATCAGAGAAGTTGTATTTTGCATCTTGATACTTTTTCATTTCATTCATTAAGCTATGATTTTTTTGCACATAGTCTTCATTGTTAAATCCAAATCCAAAATCCGTACCCATAGGTATTCTAACTGCATTTGCTCCGCTAATATAGTTAGATTCACCAATTACTGGTTTCTGCTTTTTCATAGCCTCATTTGCATCCTTGCTTATGGTTCCTAAAAATTTAGTATTTACCTCACCATTAGAATTCACAGAAGCTAGTCTTTTGCCTTCACTATCAAAAACCACAGCTTCTCCCCCTGCCACTCTTGCTATAAATGGAAGAGCGTCAATCAAAGATTTTTTTAGTGAGTTGCTATAGCTAACTCGCTCAACATTGCTACAGCAAAGAACATAATCCTCTATAGGTATGCACCAGGTTTCTGCACCTAGTTCAAGCTGGGACATCCCATGAACTGCTTCTTGCTTTTGAGCGGACTCTTTAGCCAAATCATAATAAACACCTTTTAATCCAAGGATTTCATTTCCTGCTGAATCTATTGTCTTAATTCTTTTTCCATCTTTATTAGTAATAGCTGCGTATCCAGATGTAACTCTTGCAATAATGGGAAGAGAGCCTAGTAAGATATTTAATACCTTGTCCATTTTCAAATAACACCAGCTTTCTAAAATGACATGTTTTATTTATTATTATAACAAATTATTATAGTTTTTAACAATAGGGGGTTTTCTATTACAAAAAGATGAAAAGGAACCCTAAATAATTAGAGCTCCTCATAAGGTCCTTAAAATATTATATTTAATACCATCCTCTTAGTTTCATAGCATCTGCTACTTTTTTAATAGAAATCATATATGCAGCAGTTCTCATATCTACATTATATTCTTCAGATAAGCTTATTATTTCATTAAAAGCCTTAACCATTAGCTGCTCTTGTTTTTCTTGTACTTCATCAAATGGCCAGTAATGATTCATTAGGTTTTGTACCCATTCAAAGTATGATACAGTAACGCCACCTGCATTAGCTAAAATATCAGGCACTACAAACAATCCTTTTTCATTAAGAACTTTGTTTGCTTCAGGAGTAGTAGGACCATTGGCTCCTTCTACTATAATTCTAGCCTTTATTTGATTTACATTTTGGCTTGTTATGGCATTTTCTAATGCACATGGAGAGAAGATATCACATTCTACTCCAAAAACTGCTTCTCTATGCAGCTCTTGAGTACCATTGCCAAAGCCAGTTATGAATTTATTTTTATTTTTAGCCGCATATTCTCTTAAAGCTTTTACATCTATTCCATTCTCATCTACTAAGCAGCATGAAAAGTCAGAAATGGCAACAACTTTTGCACCTAGTTCCTCAGCATACATTGCAGCAAAGCTACCAACATTACCAAAGCCTTGAACTACTACTCTTAGGTCTTTCATATCCAGACCGTTTTTCTTAGCTGCTTCCCTCATCATTAAAGCAACCCCATATCCAGTGGCTTCATTTCTTGCTAATGAGCCGCCAAAAGCAACAGGTTTTCCAGTAATTATGCCTGGAACATTTTCCCCTCTCATCCTTGAGTACTCATCTGTCATCCATGACATTATTTGAGGATTAGTTCCAACATCTGGTGCAGGTATGTCTTTCTTTTCACCAATAACAGGTGATATAGCAATTATGTAAGCTCTTGAAAGTCTCTCTAATTCTCCAGGTGATAACTCTGAAGGATCAACTGTAATTCCACCTTTTCCTCCACCGTATGGAACTCCAACTACTCCACATTTAAATGTCATCCAAGTTGATAGAGCCTTAACTTCGTCAAAGTTAACTCCTGGATGGAATCTTATGCCTCCTTTTGCTGGACCAAGAGCGTCATTATGTTGTGCTCTGTAGCCTGTAAATACTCTAATGCTTCCGTCGTCCATCTTAACTGGGAAATTTACCTCCAGCGTTCTTAAGGGTTGTTTAAGCAGCTCATAAACAGCCTCTTCTGCTCCTAGCTTGTCACATGCGGATCTAATCTGCTGTTGAACAATTTCAAAAGGATTTAAAGTTTTTTCTGCCATTTTTTTGTTCCTCCCTTAAAGGTAATTTTTTGAATATAACATTCTATGATTCTTTTAAATTAATCCGTAGAGCTTTCCTATTCCTTATAATAAGAATCAAAATGTTAATTCTTAAAGATTTAATCATGCTACAAAGGCCTCGTGCAGTGGATAAATACTCCATGTAAAACGTTTTCCTTACTTCTTCCCTTACTCCATAGAAATTATAACATATCCCTTTTCCATTGTAAACAGTATATGGAAAAGCCTGAAATACAAAGGATAATTTGTTACATTTTTATCATTTTTTTCACATCTACATTAATGGCTAAAATATTCAAAGAAGTCATATTCTCTACCTCATATATTATCTGATGCTGCATAAGAGATATTAGTGGTACTATTGGATTTCCGTATACAATCTCAGCATTAAGGCTTATAATAATTCCCTGCTCTAAATTTTTAATCTGTATTCCATAAACTCTAGATATGCCAATAACCTTACTGGCAGCATGCCTAGTTAAATCCTTTATAACCACATCAGATATATAGTATTTACCTCGATAGCTAAAGGTAGGTCTAACTACAGTTTTTTCAAATACCTGTTCTTTAATATCTTCTTTCTTTTTCCATATTTTTAAGCTATCAATGAAATAACCTGAAAAATCTTTTTTTATTTCAAAGGTTGGCACTGGAATAACATGCTTTCCCTCTTTTTTTCTAAATTGTTTTGCTGTGTTTATTTCTTCCTCTGTTGAAATATTTTCTATATATATTCTTTCACTTGCATCTGGAAGCTTTAAAGCGTTAGTAATTTTATCTATCATTCTATCAGATGTGCCTAAGATTAGAATTCTTGAGGGTTTATTTTCTCCTATAGCTTTTTTTACCTCTTGTCTATGAGTGTATTCCATGAATACCGCTCTTCTAATGGCACTTACTGCTGTGTTTTCTCTTTTTGCAGATTTACCTGCAACTATTTTATTGCCTTTTATTAGGAGTCCATCATCTATAATATACTCTATGCTTTTCTCTTTAGCTAACATTATCGCCTTATAGCTTTTTCCACTACCACTTTGTCCAACTAATGCTACTATTTCCATATAAATTCCCCCATCATGTTAGTCCACAAATATATTTTATCATAGATTATCTTCTTTATACAATGAAAAGCGACCAAACTGGTGGCCACAGACTATATACTACAAAGTCTCAAAATGTAGAGTGACTCTGAAAGTTTTGAAATACCTTCTAGCGAAGTAAAAATACGTATTGGAAACCATGGATTTTAGCGGAGCGTTCGTTGGTTTCCTGTATTTTTACAAGCGTGAAGGTATCAAAACTTGAAGGGAACGAGTGTTTTGAGACTTTGTCTACAGACTAAAGCGACCAAACTGGTCGCTTATATCTTAAATCTGCTTATTTCATTGTTTAGCTTTATGGCTAGCTCGCTTAGCTTATTTGCTGCCTCTGCCACCTCAGTTACTGCCATAGATTGCTGCTGCATTGAAGCAGTTACTTCTTCAGATGCTGCTGCTGTTTCCTCAGATACAGAGGATATGTTTTCAATTGCTTCTACTATCTTGTCTTTATCCCTATTCATATTTCCCACATAATCTGTAATAAGCTCAATCTTTTGAGCTATTTCATCTATAGAATTAGATATGTGAGTAAAGGCACTATTGACTTCATGAACGGCTTTAGTCTGCTCATCTGTTCTTTTTTTAACACCATTCATAGAATTTACAGTTTTTTCACTTTCAGCTTGTATCGATACTATAATATCTTTAATTCTGTCTGATGATTCTCTTGAATCAAAGGCTAGCTTTCTAATTTCTTCAGCAACTACAGCGAAGCCCTTACCATGTTCACCTGCTCTAGCAGCTTCTATAGAAGCGTTTAATGCCAGGAGATTAGTTTGTTCAGCTATTGAATCTATGGTCTGGAGTATATCTCCTATAAACTTTATTCTTTCATGTAGATTTAATATTTCCTTCTCTATTTCATTTGTCCCTATATTGTTCAATTCAGTTTTTTTCTGTAGCTCTTCAACTATAGCTACGCTAGATATGCTTGTATCCATGACCTCCTTAGCAGACTTTAGCATATCATCAGAGTTGTGTGTAAGCTCTGCAAACTTAACTGCAAGGTCAGATACCAGCATAACTCCTCTTTCTGAATCCTGGGCTTGCTCTGAAGCCCCCTTTGCAATTTCCTCTACAGTTCTAGCTACCTCCTCTGAGGATGCACTGGTTTCCTCTGAAGTAGCTGCTAGATTTTGGGAGGCATTTGTAACGTCTATTGATACATCTTGAATCATCCTTACAAATCTTGAAAGATTTTCCGTCATTATGTTAAAGCTCTCACTTAGTAATCCAATTTCATCTTTTGTAGTAATTTTAGACTTTATTGTAAAATCCCCTTCCTTCATTCTTTCCATGCTTTGAGTTAAGGATTTTATTGGATTAGTTATGGACCTTGCAAGTAAAATAGCAACAATCATAGCCACCATAAGAGATACGCCGCCTATAAGTATAGTACTTGTTAGTAGTCTTTTGGTATGACCTGATATTTCATCTAAGTAAACACTTGATGCTATCCTCCAATCCAGCCTGTTTAAAACATTTATAGTTGCAAACTTCTTTTTAATAGTTCCATTTTCATTAAAATCATATTCTAAAAATTCTACATCTCCTGCCTTAATTGCTTCATGGAGCTTTGGAACTGTTGATGTATTGCCGACTAAATCCTTATTTTTATGAACTAATATGATTCCTTCCCTATCGTATAAAATAGGATATCCTGTTTGCCCCACTTTAATATTAGTAATTATATCCGATAATGTTTCTAATTTAATATCTATGCCTAGTACTCCAATCAATTTGTTCCGTGTGTCATAGACCGGAACTCCAACTGATATTACTATTTCCTTAGTTGCAGTATCTATATAGGGGTCAATCCAGGTTGCTTTATTATTCTTAACTGCCTCAATATACCAGTCCCTTTTTCTAGGATCAAAGCCTGGCGGTAGGGTTGCTTTAGGATATACAAACATATCGCCTTTTTCAGTACCTAAATAAATATTAGCTACATCTGTGTAGTTGTTAATATAGTTCTCAAAGCTTTTTAGCATCCATATCCTAGAATCTAGGTTAGAGTATATAGACTGAACGTTTGACTCCTTTCCCATATACTCAACACTTTCTTCAAAGCTGTGAAAATATGTATCTATGGCTCTATTAACTTCATCTCCTAAGCTTTTAGTCAATTCCTCAAATTGGCTTTTGACCACAGATGTAGATGTTAAATATGCTCCTGCACCTAAGACCACTATCGGAATAGTTATGACTAAAATAAATATGATAATCAGCTTCCCTCTAAGGCCTAGCACAAAGCTTTTATTGAGATTATCCTTAGTTCTATTCTTTTTTCCTTTCACACTAATCCCCCTTTCATATAATTTGACAATTAAGACCTTTTTTCTATCTATACCCCCATATCTCTAAATTATATATCTTAGAAGAAATGTTTTGAGAATTTTCTGAATATTGTTTTTCTTAAAGATAGAAAAACCATAGCATTTATGTTTTTTTGTAAATGCTATGGTTTATTTAATATTTATCTTTTTTTATTAAAACTCAGTTATTATTTTAACTACCTCATCTAATTTATCAAAGAAAGGAGTATGACCGCTGTCCTTAAGAAGTATCATCTTTGCATTTTTGCCAATTCCATCTTCTATACTTTGTGCCATTTGTAAGGTTACTAGCTTATCTTCTTCTCCTTGTATTACTGCAGTTGGAACTTTTATATTTTTTATTTCTCCTGTTCCCATGCTAATACCATTAAAATCATCTGTTATATTAAAGCTTCCTAAGCTATAATATATATCTACAATATTTTGTTGCTTTAAGCTATCCTCTAGATATTCATCATATTTATTAGGCTCAGGTTTTCTGTGGGAAAATATATATGCATCAAATATTTTTTTATAGAATTCCTTATCCTTGTTCTCTATTGCTTTTAAAAATCCGACCTTGGCTGGATCAATAGCTATTTCTTCTTTAGTTCTAAGTAAAATTCTATTTCCATTTTCATCTATTCTATATGAAGGGTAGCCTAAAGCACCTGCAGAGGCTAATAAAAATAATCTATTAACCATATGTCCATAATTAGCAGTAAAATGCATGCTGACTGCTCCACCCGTTGACCAGCCTACTAAATCAAATTTATGTAAATCCAGTTCGTCTGCAAATAGTTTAATATCTTCTGCAATATCCCTTAAGGAGCTTATAGGAGTATTGTAGGTTGAAGCTCCAAATCCTCTCATATCTACGGCATAAATAGTGTAATCCTCTGGCAAAGCCTCCATAAGCTCGTCATAATATTTAGATGTAGCAAGGTTACCATGAATTAACAATATGTTTTTTTCCCCACCTGAACAATACCTATACCGGTAGGTTTCCCCATTTGGTAGCTTCACTTTTCTTAACTCTATGTTTTTCATAATATCCCTTCCTTCTAGAATAATTATTAAAATCGGCAAGTAATTGTTAAAATAAAAACAATTACTTGCCGATTATTTTTACATTATATTATGCATTTTCTCCTACAGCTTTTACAGCAGCTACTATATCATCTACATTATCTAATGCCTCTAGCATTGCTGGAATGATTTCGTTTACATCTCCTACTATACCATAATCTGCGATTTTAAATATTGGCGCATCAGGATTTTTATTTATTGCTATTATACATTTTGCATCCTGCATTCCTGCTAAGTGTTGAATAGCTCCTGAAATGCCACATGCAATATAAAGATTAGGTCTTACAGTTTTACCTGTCTGGCCTACTTGATGAGAATGTTCAATCCAGCCTACATCAACAGTAGCTCTAGAAGCACCAACAACTCCACCAAGCTTTTCTGCTAGCTTTTCAACTAGCTCAAAGCCTTCTCGAGTTCCTAGTCCTCTTCCTCCAGCTACTATTATTTTTGATTCCTCTAGTGGAACTTCTGCCTTTCCTGATTTTACTACTTTCTCAACAACTGCCTTTATATCTTCCTTCTCTAATCTAATATTTACTTTCTCGATTTTTCCTGTTCTATTTTCATCATACTTGGCTCTTTCCATTACTCCTGGTCTAACTGTTGACATTTGTGGTCTATGGTCAGGACAAATAATAGTAGCCATTAGATTTCCACCAAATGCAGGTCTAGTCATAAGTAGTTTTTTGTCTTCCTTATCTATTTCAAGTCTTGTACAGTCTGCCGTCAAGCCTGTATGGACTCTTGCAGAAAGTCTAGGTCCTAAATCTCTACCAATGTTAGTAGCGCCTATTAGCATTATTTCTGGTTTTCTTTCATTGATTAGCTCTGTTATAACCTTTGTATATCCATCTGTTGTATATACTTCTAATAGTCCATTTTCAGCATATAATACTTCATCTGCCCCATATTTTACTAGTCTTTGAGCTACATCATCTATATTATTCCCTAACAATACTGCTGTTAGATTAACTCCTAACTCGTCAGCTATTCTTCTTCCTTCTCCTAAAAGCTCTACTGCTACATTTAATAGCTTTCCTTCTCTTTGCTCTGCGAATACCCAAACGCCCTTATATTTAGATATATCTTTAACTTCGGCCTTAGCTTCTTCTTCTTTGATTATAGCTTCAAAAGCACATTCTTCTATACAAACACCACAGGATGTACAGCTTTCTGTTATAAAAGCTGTATCACCTTTCATCTCTATAGCATCAAAGGGACAAGCACTAACACATACTGAACATCCAGTACATTTATCTTCTATTACCTTAACAGCCATTATTATCACCTCAACATAAGAAATTGTGTTTCAAGTTACTATTTAAAATACAATAGAATTGTTCATAGAAGTGAGCCCATATTCCTATTGTATTTCTTTCCTACAAATCTATATTATCTGTCTCTCTTTTAATCTTACAACAAATTGTCTCGCTACTTCACTTGGGTTGCCTTGTAGCATTTCGCCTCCTGTTTTTCTTGATTCAGGAGTGAATGACCTTTTCACTTGAGTTGGAGAGCCTTTAAGCCCTATTTGCTCTCTATCCACATCTATATCTTCTACTGTCCAAACTTTGATCAGTTTTTCTTCATCTCTATATGATTTATATATTCCTTTTACAGAAGGATATCTAGGATTATTTAATTCTTTAATTGCAGTAAGAAGAACTGGCATATCTGACTTCACTACATAATAGCCGTCCTCCAATGATCTTTGTGCAGTAATGCTTTTCCCGTTTATTTCTAGATTTTCTACATAAGTTATTTGAGGTAATCCTAAATGTTCTCCTATTTGTGGTCCAACCTGCGCAGTATCTCCATCTATTGCTTGTCTACCACAGAATATTATGTCGTAGCTTCCTATTTTCTCAATTGCAGAAGCAAGAGTAATAGATGTAGCCCATGTATCAGCTCCTGCAAAGGCTCTATCACTCAATAGTATTGCCTCATCTGCTCCCATAGCTATTGCTTCTCTTAATGCTTCTCTTGCTTGAGGTGGTCCCATGGAAAGAACTATTACCTCAACATCATCATGAGTATCTTTTATCTTTAATGCTTCTTCTAATGCATTTTTATCATCTGGATTAATAATACTTGGGACACCCTCACGAATGAGTGTACCCTTTACTGGATCTATTCTAACCTCATTAGTATCAGGAACTTGTTTTACACATACAATTATTCTCATAGCATTTTCACTCCTTTTCTATCTTAAGGCATTTGCTGATATTACCATTTTTTGAACCTGCGAAGTACCCTCATATATTTCAGTTATCTTAGCATCTCTCATCATTCTCTCAACAGGGTAATCTCTAGTATAACCATAGCCTCCATGTAGCTGTACAGCCATAGTAGTCACTTCCATCGCTGCTTCTGAGGCAAACAGCTTAGCCATTGCAGCTGCATTACCATATTCTAAACCTGCTGATTTTCTATAAGCTGCATTGTACACCATCAATCTAGCAGCCTCAACCTTAGTTGCCATATCTGCAATCATCCACTGGATTCCTTGGAATTGCCCTATTGCTCTACCAAATTGCTGTCTTTCCTTAACAAATTTAACTGCTTCATCTAGTGCTCCTTGAGCTATTCCTAGTGCTTGTGCACCTATTCCTATTCTACCGCCATCAAGAGTAGTCATGGCTATTTTAAAGCCCTTTCCTATTTCACCTAGTAGGTTTTCTTTTGGCACAATACAATTTTCAAACACTAGCTCAGTAGTAGCAGAAGCTCTAATACCCAATTTGTTTTCCTTTTTACCTATTTTAAATCCTGGAAAGTCCTTTTCAACAATAAAAGCGCTTATTCCTCTTGTACCCTTAGACTTGTCAGTCATGGCAAATATTATGTATACATCTGCCTGACCACCATTAGTTATAAATATTTTAGTTCCATTTAGAATATAATTATCACCATCAAGTACTGCAACAGTTTGTTGACCTGCAGCATCTGTACCTGCATTTGGCTCAGTAAGACCAAAAGCTCCTAAATATTCGCCTTTCGCCATTGGAATCAAATATTTTTGTTTTTGTTCTTCTGTACCATACTTTTGTATAGGCCAGCATCCAAGTGACGTATGTGCAGACAATATTACTCCTGTCGTTCCACATACTCTTGAAAGCTCTTCTACAGCTATGGCATAGGCTAAATCATCTCCACCTGCTCCACCATACTCTTCAGGTATAGGAATACTTAACATATTATACCTTGCCATTTTTTCTACACTTTCCCTAGGGAATCTTTCTGTTTCATCAATTTCTGCAGCTAAAGGCTTTATTTCCTTTTCTGCAAACTCCCTCATAACTTTTCTTATCATTTCCTGTTCCTTAGTTAAACTGAAATTCATTGTTTTCCCTCCTCATTATATATAAATATATTATTGATAATTTTATAACAAAAGCCCCTATAAAAATGCTAATGAGGTAGCTTTTGTTAAGCCACTACATAAGCGAATTGCACAAAATCTCCAGTTTTGCAATCTGCTTAAAACTCATTAGGTCAAGTTCTTTAAATAAAGATTTAAAAGTATAACTTTCCCATTCGTTATAACAAATTAAATATGCAATATTCTTGCCATCATTATAATTATACTCCTTTGACTAAAATTTTTCCACAAGGTTTGTTAATTTTTTATCTTACATTTTCTTAATACCCTTCATTCTTGTCCCTTATTACCCTTGATAAAGCTTGTATTTGCAAGGCTTGTCCTTTATTCCATCAATATTAATTACTATATAAAAATTATTTGTTTATCAGCTTAATTTTATCACATAAAAAAAACTATCTTAGAGATAGTCTTTTTTTATGTGTATATTTCTGATAATAATTGTTCAATTTCTTCAATTTTGTACATTTTCTATACATGCCCTGTGTTTTATTTGGACACTTTTACTTTTCGTTCTTTTCTTTGTACATATATGACAGTATAAATAAGCTTTCATTTAAATGGACGTTTTCCACTACAATGTCTTCTGGAACTTTTAAATCTGTAGGGGCAAAGTTCCATATGCCCTTTATATTACTTTTAACAAATTTATCAGCTACACTTTGAGCATGCTCCTTAGGAGTAGTTATAATCCCTATTTCAACTTCATTTTTAGAAATAAATTCTTCAACATTATCTACATCTAGTATTTCAATGTCTCTAATCTTTAAGCCAATGAGCTTAGGATTTTTATCAAATAAAGCCAACAGCTTAAATCCAGCATCCTCAAAGCCTTTATAATTTGCTACTGCCTGACCTAAATTACCTGCACCCACTAATACAGCCTTATAAATCTTTTCTAAGCCTAAAATTTTCCCCAACTGTTTATGCAGCTCTTCTACATTATATCCGTAGCCTTGTTGACCAAAGCCCCCAAAATTATTCAAATCTTGTCTTATTTGTGAAGCTGTAAAGCCAGTTATATTACTTAACTCATGGGATGAAATCCTAGTAATATCCTTATCTAACAATTCTCCAAGATATCTGTAGTATTTAGGAAGCCTTCTGATAACTGCCATAGAAACTTTATTTTCTCTTTCCATATCTTTTATTCACCTACTTAACTCAATATTTTCATATATAAGATTTTTAGTTATTATATCATTAGGTTAATATTCTGTCAATTTGTGCGGTTTGATAAATAGTAGTTTTACCCATATTATTGCTCTATTTATATTCCTTCTCTTAAAATATATTCCCTTATTGTTTCATTCTTAAACTATTTTTGTTAAAATTATATTAGTTAATAAAGACGAGGGGGATAATATTGATAGTTTTATCATGTAGCAATATATCAAAAAGCTATATAGTTGATGAAATACTAAGTAAAATTACTTTTGCCTTAAATGATAATGAAAAAGTTGGACTAGTAGGCTTAAATGGCTCTGGAAAATCTACTTTATTTAATATATTATCTGGGAAGCTCTCTATGGATTCTGGTGAAATCTATGTATCCAAGGATTGCAGAATAGGTTATCTTGAACAAAATACTCAAATCGAAAGCAATAAATCTATTTTTGATGAGGTAATGGAGGTTTTTGTTCCATTAATAGAAATGGAGAAAAAACTAAGGGAACTAGAGCATAGTATTAGCTTAGAAGGTGAAAATCCAGAATCTCAATTGCTAGGGAGCTTAATGGATGAGTATGCCCACCTAATGGAAGAATTCCAAAATAAAAATGGATATGGTTTTAAGAGTGAAATAAAAGGAACTTTAAAAGGATTAGGCTTTACTGAAGAACAGCTCAATATGTCTGTTTCTCATTTAAGTGGAGGACAAAAGGCTAGAGTAATGTTAGGGAAGCTACTGCTTAGCAAACCTGATATCCTTCTTCTAGATGAGCCTACAAATCATCTAGATATACAAGCTATAGATTGGCTAGAAAAATATATAAAGGAATACAAGGGAGCAGCAATAATAATTTCTCACGATAGATATTTTCTTGATAATACTGTAAGTAGAATATTTTATTTAGAAAAAACATTGTTGAAAATATATAATGGAAATTACTCTAGCTTTATGAATAAAAGAAAGGTTGAATTAGAGCTTTTAGAAAAAAAATACGAAGAGCAGCAGAAGGAAATCTCTAGACAAGAAGAAATCATTAGAAGATTTATGTCCTATGGAGGACAAAGATATATTAGACAGGCACAAAGTAGACAAAAGATGCTTGAAAGGATGAAAAAATTAGATTCACCTAGTGGAGAGAATAAGAAAGCAAAAATAAGATTTGAGCCAAAGATTAAAAGCGGTAATGATGTATTATCTGCTGAAAATTTAAGTAAATCCTTTGATGACAATCCTCTATTTCAAAATGTAAGCTTTAAAATATACAAAGGTGAAAGAGTAGGACTCATAGGCCCTAATGGAGTAGGTAAAACAACTCTTTTTAAAATGATTATGGGCAAAATACCTATTAATGGAGGAAATGTAGCCTTAGGTCATCATGTAAATATAGGTTATTTTGATCAAGAATTATCTAATGTTAATGGGGAAAAAACTGTTTTAGATGAAATTTGGGATGAAAATCCATCCTTAGACCATTATCAAATAAGATCTCTACTTGCACAGTTCTTGTTTATTGGTGATGATATTTTTAAGGAAATATCTGATTTAAGTGGAGGAGAAAAAAGTAGAGTAGCCCTTATAAAGCTTATGATGTCTAGATCAAATTTTCTTCTTATGGACGAGCCTACTAACCATCTGGATATAGACTCTAAGGAAGTACTAGAAGATGCACTGCTAAGCTATGACGGCACAGTTTTGGTCATTTCTCATGATAGATATTTCTTAAATAAGGTAGCAAATAAAATACTAGACTTATCTAATGATGGAGTAACTGAGTATCTAGGTAATTATTCATATTATCTTGAGAAAAAAAATACTCCTGTCTATGATGATGAGGAGGATTTAGTTGAAAAAACTAGAACTCAGCTTAAGGCTGAAAAGAAAAGAGAAAAGGATATAAAGCTGTTAGAGAAAAAGCAAAGAGAAATGCTAAGGAGCATTGAAAATAATATTTCCGAGCTGGAAAATAGAATACATGAGCTGGAAAATGAGCTCTGCAACCCAGATGTATTTTCAAATCATGAAAAAAGTCAGGAAATCCATCAAGAAATACTAGATTTAAAGGAAAACCTAGAGGAGCTTTATGAGCAGTGGTTAACATTATCTCTTTCTAGTTCTTAGTTGTTAGTTGTTAGTTGTTAGTTGTTAGTTCTTAGTTCTTAGCTAATAACTAACAGCTAACTTATCGAATTATGTCAACAACTAAAAATAGATTTTATCCCATATATTTCAAATTATTAATTTGAATTTTTTATTTTCCCCTATAATCCACAATTTATACACACAATCCACATATTTATCCACATTATTGTATGATATTATAGGTTGTTCCTAGTATTATTTCCACATTATCCACAGTTTGTAGATTTAGACAAATAAAATAATGTGGACAAGTTGTTAACAATTTGTTGATATAGTTTTGTCGAAAATCAGTAGTTTTGGTCTACATAATAACTCTACATAATGGTTAATTTTATATAAGACTAGGATATTATTAACCACATTTAATAAATAGTATATTATTTATCCCCTAGCTTCAAATTTGGAACCCCATTTAAATCTAATCCTGCTACATTTCCCTTTAAATAATTATAATATGCTGCACATCCTATCATCGCTGCATTATCTGTGCATAAAATTCTAGAAGGAAATTTAATATCTAGCCCCTCTTCACTTCCTCTTTCCTTTAGCATGTTTCTCAGACCTTCATTTGCAGCAACTCCGCCTGCTATTACTATAGTATTAGTTTTCATCCTTTTTGCAGCCTTTATAGCTTTTTGGGTTAAAACCTCTATTACTGATTGTTGAAAGCTTGCTGCAACATCTTCTACTGGTATACTGATTTCTTTTTGCTTTAGACTGTTTAAATAATTTAATACTGCTGATTTAAGACCGCTAAAGCTAAAATCAAAGCTGCCTTCCTCAAGATATACTCTTGGAAAATCTATTGCATTTTTGTCTCCTTTGGTTGCTAGCTTGTCTATAAGTGGACCACCTGGATATCCTAATCCCAGTGCTCTAGCTATTTTATCAAAGGCTTCTCCTGCTGCATCATCCTTAGTTCTACCTAAAAGCTCATATTCACCATAATCCTTCATATATACTAAATGTGTATGTCCACCTGATACTACAAGACAAACAAAGGGCGGCTCTAGCTCAGGGAATTCAATAAAATTTGCATATATATGTCCTTCTATATGGTTCACTGGAACTAAAGGAATATCCTTACCAAATGCAAGTGCTTTTGCTGTTGATATACCTACGAGAAGTGCTCCCACAAGGCCTGGACCATAGGTTACTCCTATATTGTCAACCTCGTCTAAAGTTACTCCTGCTTTATCTAATGCATCCTGTATTATTATATTAATGTTTTCAATATGCTTTCTTGAGGCTACCTCTGGAACTACTCCCCCAAACTTTTTATGTATTTCTATTTGAGACGATATTATATTGGACAATACTTCTCTTCCGTTCTTTAAGACTGCTGCTGCTGTTTCGTCACAGGAGGTTTCAATAGCAAGCGTAATAATATCCTTTTGTATTTTATTTTCCATATTCATCCCTCACATTATGTATTTCCTTGTTTATATTACAATTAACCTCATTATTCTATCATATATTATATCCTTATAAAATTCATATTACCATATTAATAGAATTTATCCTAAATCTTAAGCTAATATTATGGCTCTAAAAAGCAAAAGATATCTCTAGAGGTGATGTCATGAGTAATAATAGAAGACCTTTTTATTGGAAGTTTTCTTCTTATAATGTATTGTCTGATGGCATGCTGAAAGACATAAGCTATGGAGATTATGCTCTTATGATGACTGTAAAAGATAAGCCAACAGAACAAAAAAACATTCATGACAGAGAGCCAAAATTAAAATAAAAATCAGTTTGGGTGTTTTTTGAAAAAGATATTAGTAGGGCAGACTTTATCGTGTCTGCCCGAAATTTTTACCTATTTCCACTCATCATAATCCAGTTCCATAGCCAAATTAGATAAAATTTCATCAACTAAATCTATGTCACATTCATGTTCCTTTGTAAAATGGATACAATTTTCACAGCTTTTCTCTACATATCCATAAGGGTTTACTGAAGACCTTAGTCTTTCATCATCAAATGTGTATCTATGTCTGCTACAGTTGTTAGCAACCTTTCTAAGCTGTTCTTTACTAGCCATATCTATACCTCCAGAGAATTTATATTTAAAATAGTCTTATTTTATTATCTGTATTTTTTAGATTTTTACACACAAAAAAACACAGATCAAATGACCTGTGTTGTTGGTTGTTAGCTAAGAACTAAAAATAGCTAAAATCCTGCTAGCTTTGTTCCGACTGCTCCTAAGCCTGATGTAATCAATATAAATACAATCCAAGTGCCTAAAACTAATACAGCAGAGCTTTTCTTATTTATACCATATACCTTTGATATACCTATTATAGCAAGTATTTGATACCAAATGACAAATATATCCAAGTTACCTAAAAGAAGATATAAGAATGTAGTTGCTTGTGAATCTGGTAGAAATACAGCAAGAGAAGTAACAATATTAGGTTGCTTAGTGATTAATGTTAGAACTGTTTTAATAATAGTTCCTAAAAAAACAGGGAAATAAGAATATATAATTATTGAAAATGCTTGCTTAAATGTGCCAGTTCCATTTACAAAACCTGAAAATGCATTTATTAGTGCACTTTTAACTAGCCAAACTGCTGCTATGGCAATGACCGTAAATATAATAGTTGTGTAAACCTGAATACCCATAAGCGAATCAAAGCCTTCTGGCATCTCTATTCCCATTCTTGCATACTGCTCAAGGGCAGCTTCTTTAATTACTACCTTCATCATATTAACCGTTGGTAGTGATAAAAGCAATACACCTATTAATATTACAAGCATAGGAAATAAAATTCTTGGATGGTGCTTTAGATTTTCAAAGGCTTTACTTGGGCTAATGAAAATATACTTTAATCTTTCCCACCAGTTAAGTGGTTTTACTTCAATTCCATTTTGATTAATGTTTTCTGTCATTTTAACACTCCCCTTCTATTTTATTCATATCTTAAAGCTTCAATAGGATCAAGCTTTGCAGCCTTGTTTGCAGGATACATTCCAAAGAAAATCCCTACTGCAGCCGAAAACAATACTGCCATTAGTATAGTGCCTATAGATGCAGATGGTGGTATTCCAATGGACATTGATATTATACTCTGTATAGTAAGTCCAAGGATGGTTCCAATAAGTCCTCCAGTTCCTGATACTATCATGGCTTCTACTAAAAACTGAACTAATATATCTCTTCTAGTAGCTCCTATTGCTTTTCTTATACCTATTTCTCTAGTTCTTTCTGTTACGGATACTAGCATTATATTCATAACACCAATACCTCCAACTAAAAGGGATATTGCAGCTATAGCACCTACTACGCTAGCTAACATATTGAGCACATTATTCATCATATCCATCTGCTGCTGAGCACTTTGGTAAAGATAAAAGTCTTTTCCAACATTTTTATGTCTTCTTTCTAATAGACTAATTATCTCTTTACTAACCTCATCTATTTTCTTGTTGTCAGCAATATTAATTTGAAATTGACTATATCTGTCTCCATAGCCTAGACTTCTCATCATAGTATATGGGACATAAAGGGTAGTAGTATCTCCTATAAACTGTTGGGCAAGATTTTCTAAAGTCCCGCCTGGAGTTTTATATATACCAATAATAGTTAAGGATAGCTTTGAGGCTCCTGTATCTATTATTAAGTTTTCCCCTAAAACATCTTTTCTTTTAAATATTTTATCTGCAAGCTTCTCATCTATTATAGCCACTCTTCTACTTCCCTTTGTATCTGATTCTAATAAGAATCTTCCATCTACAAGGTCTATAGTAGTCATCCTATTATAATCTTCAGTTACGCCGTATATGCTGACTGGAGCATTATTTCGGCCTTTAACAGCAGTACCATTGGAGCCTAACACAACAGATACTCCTGTTATTTTGTCTTCAAATACTCTTCGGATAGTTTTCATATCCTCTTCGTCAAAGTAATCATTTCTATTTAAATCCTTTGACCAATTAGTATATACAGCTACTAAATTAGCTCCTATCTTTTCAAACTCATTTCCTATCTGAGCCTGGCTGCCTTGCCCCAATGATACTATAGTTATTACAGAAGCTATACCTATTATTATACCTAGCATGGTCAAAAAAGTACGCATTTTATTTGCCCAAAGACTTGATAATGCAGAACCTAAGCTTTCTAAAAAATTCATCCTATCACCTTCTCTTTATACATCATTCTAATGCTGTCTGTGGCCTTATTATAATTTGATCCTTTACTTTTTTATCCTCAATAAGACGACCATCTCTAAATAGTACTATTCTCTTAGTATGCTGAGCTATCTCCGGTTCATGAGTTACTAATACTACTGTTACTCCTTCTCTGTTAAGCTGTTGAAATATAGACATTATTTCTTGACCAGATTTAGTGTCAAGATTGCCTGTAGGCTCATCTGCAAGTAGAATAGAAGGATCATTTACAAGGGCTCTAGCTATGGCTACTCTTTGTTTTTGACCACCAGAAAGTTCGTTAGGCAAATGGTCTACCCTGTCTCCTAGACCTACCTTTTCTAATACTTCTAAGGCCTTCTGTCTTCTTTCTTTTTTAGATATTCCTGCATAGGTCATAGGCAGTTCTACATTTTTAAGTGCAGATGTTCGAGGCAGTAGATTAAAGGATTGAAATACAAATCCAATTTTTTTATTTCTAATAGCGGCCAGCTCTACTTCATTTAAATTTTCTACGGATACTTCATCTAGTGTATACCTTCCTGATGTAGGCCTATCTAAGCATCCTAATATATTCATAAGTGTTGATTTCCCAGAGCCTGAAGCTCCCATTATAGAAACAAACTCATCTTTTCCTATTTGGAGATTTACTTCCTTTAAAGCCTCTACAGATATCTTACCTGTATCATATATTTTACCTAGGTTTTCTATCTTTATCATTTTTGCTCACCTTTACTGTTTAAAATTGAAACCTCTAAGTCATCATATAGCTTTTCAGTAGGATTAATAACTATTTTATCACCTAGGTTAATATCTGCAGAAATTACTTCTTGCTTCAAATCTCCTTGTATACCGATTTTAACAGGTACCTCTTTTATTTTATTATTTTCTACCTTAAACACTACCTTAGTACCATCTCTTTTTTCATAAACTGTTTCATAAGGTAAAACCAAGGCTTCGCTTTTAAATGCTGTGTTAATGGCTACATTTGCTGTAAATCCTGGTTTTAAGTAATTATCTGTATTTAGTATATCTATTCTTACAGTAACTTGTGTTTCCTTGCCTGTACCAGTAGGTACAACATTTGCTGACGGTGCAATAAAGGATACTACTCCTTCCATTTCTTTATCTTTAAATGCTTCTCCAGTAACCTTTACCTTCTGTCCTATTTTTATTTCACTTATATCATATTCACCTATGCCAACTTCTATTTCAAGATTATTTAAGTCCTCGATAACAAATAAAGGTGCCGCTGCTGTAGCTGGTAAGCCAACTCGTGCGTTAGATATTACTATGGTTCCATTTATAGGACTTTTAATAATTGATTCCTCAAGGGCTTCTTTTTGAGATTTAAGAGATATTTCCTGAATCTCTACATTTTTTCTTTGGATATCTATATTTGTTTTTAAGTCCTCGTTATTTTTAGAATCCTCTACCCTTTTTTGAGCTAGCTCATAATTATTTTTAGCTGTTATCATATTTGCTTCATCTGCATCTAGCATAGCCTTGCTTATGCCTCCTGCTTCATAAAGAGTTTTTGAGCTTTCAAATTTGCTCTTGGCATTTTCATAGGCTAATTCTGCATTTTCTAAGCTTTTTTCAAGCTCAAGAGTATTGTTCCCTTCTTCAAGCTGTCTTTCCATGTTTTTCAGTCTTTGCCTTTCCATTTCAAGACTAGTTTGGGCAGTTCTTATTTTATATTCTAAATCCTTCACATCAAGCTTTAATAGAATATCTCCTTCTGATACCTTATCCCCTTCTTTTAAAAACACTTCTTGTATGGTATAAGGAAGGCTTGAAACCACGTTTCTTTGTTCCTTTGATTTCAAAACTCCTTCAGTAATCAAAGTTGAATCAAAATCATTTTCCTTCTCTACTTCCACTACTGTTACGTATGTACTAGCACTTGTTTCTTTATTAACAGCTTTCAGAACTCCTGCTGTTATAACAGCTAATCCTAATATAGCTGCAAGAACTATAAATACAACTTTTTTCTTATTTTTTGCCATGTCAATACCTCCTACTAGAATAATTCCATATATATACTATACCATAATAATAGACTACTTAATTGTTAAAAATACTTCAAGAATAAAGTTTAAAAAAATCAGAGGTTTTAAATTCCTCTGATAAAAATGATTATTTAATTCTCCACATAATAACCGCATCCTCATTTGTATCTGAATAATAGCCACGTCTTACTCCACAATCTATAAAACCATATTTTTTATATAATGATTGTGCTATTAAATTTGATTTCCTTACTTCCAAGGTTATGTTATATATTCCTCTCTGTTCACATACATGGATTAGCTTTTCAACGATTTCGTTTCCTATTCCTTGACCTCTGTAGGTTGGATAAACAGCTATATTGGTTATATGCCCCTCATCGAGTATAAGCCACAGACCACCGTAGCCAATTATTTTCCCCTCTTTCTCTGCAACTATATATCTAGCTAATTCGTTCTTATTTATTTCTATTTCAAATGCTTCCCTTGTCCATGGTGTTGTGAATACTTCTCTTTCTACATAAAGCACTCCATCTATATCATCAGAAGTCATTTCTCTTATAATTACATCATTCATCTCTATCACCGCTTAAAGAATGCTTCTCCTTGTATTCTCTTTGGGCTTGAGATTCTCTTAAATAATCTGGTGCTAAATCCAAAAAGCTTTCTACCTTTCCTTCCTTAGCCTTAGCCATGGCAAGCTCTGCCACCGAAGATGCCCTAGCCATGTTAGCACTTTTAGGGGCAAATCTCGCCTTCTCTCCTAATTCTTCAGTAAGCCTTTGCTTATACACAAGAGTTCCATCTCCAACAAAGACTACTGTTTCAGGCCTTTCTTTTAGAATATCTATAAGCTCTTCTATTTCTAATACCGTTTGTTCTTTTATTATATGTAGGTTTCCATTTGTCCATTTATATATAGCTGTAAACACTCTATCTCTTCTAGCATCCATTACAGGTACCACTATTCCTTCACAATAAGGCAAATTAAATGCAAGTGCATCTAAGGTAGGTATCCCTACTACACTTTTATTTACTGCTTGAGCAAGACCCTTTATGGTGGCTACTCCTATTCTTAACCCTGTAAATGAGCCTGGTCCTTTAGCCACTGCAAATATATCTATATCACTGACCTTTAGCTCACAACCTTCAAGTGCTTCTTGAATAATAGGCATTATTTTTTGTGAATGAGTTAATTTATGATTAAGAGTATATTCTACTAACAATTTGTCTTCATGAATAATTGCACATGTGGCAGAAGTACTAGAGGTATCGATGGCTAAGACCTTCATATTCTTTCAACTCCTTTTTTCCCTATAGCTTCAAATAGCTCTTCTAATTCTTTAATAATATTTGAATACTTATCTCCCTTACCTTCTATAGTTATTTCCCTACTATCCATGTAATCTTTTTTACTTATAGTAATATTTAATCTTTCGTCTGGTAAAATCTCCTCTATTATATCTGCCCATTCTATAATAGCTACACCATCAGAATAAAAGTACTCTTCATATCCTAAATCATACATTTCTTCAATATCACCAATTCTATAAACATCAAAATGATACAAGTCACATCTACCCTTATATTCATTTATTATTGTAAATGTAGGACTGGTAACATAGTCTTCTATATCTAAACCCTTGGCTATTGACTGAGTTAAGGTAGTTTTACCTGCTCCTAAATCTCCTGTCATACATATTACTTCCCCACCCTTTAATAGTTTTCCTATCATAAGTCCTAAATTTTCTGTCTCTTTTATACTGTCTATATTCATTTTAAGCAATGTTTTCATCCTTCCTTCTATGGCCTTATAAAGGCTTCTATCAAAGCATTAAAAATTAGAATTTTCCTACTACTTATAGAAATATTATATCCAGTTTATGTCCTATATACAAGGGATATAAGACATAAAAAACGAGACCCTTCACTTAATTTCAGGGTGACAAAAATGGTTGTCATTCTGAAACAAGAGAAGAGCCTCGGGATTTTGAAAAAGCTAGTCTGGGGGATTAAGCTTTTTCAAATTTGCTATCTATGAAGTATTGGTGATACTCTTTTATATAGAGGTATTGTAATAGCTGATACCATTATTCCCTTTAAAAAGTTAAAAGGTACTATTCCAAATAATATAAAGCTTCTATAGTCTGTAACATATTTATTTACCTTTGAACCCATTTCAACAAATGTTTCTACTGGTGCACCAAATAGTTTTGCATAGAAAGGTATTAGAAAATAGTAATTTAATATAGAAGCCGCAGCAGTCATTGCTACAGTCGCAACAAGCATGCCTATTATAGCACCCTTAAATGTTCTGTCCTTTTTATAAATAACTCCAGCTACAAAAACGAATATGCCGCCTACAAAAAAATTTGCCAGTTCTCCAACTGCTCCAGTAGTAGTGCCTTCAATGGCAACATTAAGTATGTTTTTAATTAACTCAATAACCACCCCAGCTACAGGTCCTAGTGAAAATGCACCGATAAGTGCAGGGATATCACTAAGATCAACCTTTAGAAAAGGTGGGGTAAACCATAGTGGCATTTCAAAATACATAATTAAAAATGCCAATACTGATAACACAGATGTTTTAACCATGGTTCTTGTGCTCATTTTTTTACTTGCCGTTAACATATATACCATCCCTCCATTTTTGCCTTCAGAGCAATTGGCATTTGCCGCAGTCTCGCAACTCAAATTTATTTGCTCGCTATCGCTCTCATAAATTTGGTGCTCGTTGCGTTTGACCTACCATCGATTTTCCGATAAAAGCGTTCGGAAAATCGGGTTAGGTCATAAAAAAAACCCTGAAGAATATATCAGGGCTTGATAGCTAAATTTAGTCCACAAAAATAGACATTAGCTAAAACCTTCTCTCATCCAGACTTTACTGTCGGTCTTGGAATCACACCAAGTCAACTGCTTTAGCAGCTCGCGGACTATACCGCCGGTCGGGAATTACACCCTGCCCTGAAGATTTTACATTTATTAATTTTTTACGCTTTCATTATCTCATAGGATAATTATTTTGTCAATTAAAATTTAGTTGTTAGTTGCTAGCTGTTAGCTGTTAGCTAAAAGCTAAGAGCTCGAAACTTACTTTACTCTCTGTCCATCTATAAAAGTTGCAAAGGTCTTACAGCCTACATCTGTTAGTGGATTACCATCAAATATTACTATATCTGCATCCTTCCCTACTTCAATGCTTCCTACTCTGTCCTGTATTCCTAGTATTTCTGCAGGGTTTATAGTAATAGACTTAAATGCTTCCATCTCATCTAATCCTGCTTTTACTGCTAATCCAGCACATAGTGGTAAATATTGAAGTGGTATCACAGGAGAGTCTGTCATAATAGCTACTTTAACTCCAGCATTATGCAAAATAGCAGGAGTTTCAAAGGTAAGATTTCTAAGCTCAAACTTAGATCTATCTGAAAGCGAAGGTCCTACTATAGCACATTTACCTTCTGCTGCGAGCTGGTCTGCTATTAAATGTCCTTCTGTACAATGCTCAAGAGTTATATCTACATCAAATTCCTTTGCTATTCTTATGGCAGTAAAAATATCATCTGCTCTGTGTGCATGTGCCTTTAGAGGAATTTCTTTCTTTATAACCTTGATCATAGCCTCCATTTTCATATCATATTTAGGAGCTAGTACAGGATTTTCCTTTGATTGCTCAAGATTTTCAATATATTCTTTTGTCTTCATCAAAGTATCTCTAAGAATTGCTGCAGTAGCCATTCTTGTAGACGGTGATTTTTTTTGTGCATCATAAACTCTTTTTGGGTTTTCACCAAATGCAATCTTCATAGCTAAAGGCTCTTTTACTATCATATCGTCTACTCTATTACCATAGGTTTTAATAGCTGCAAATTGTCCTCCTACTACATTTGCACTACCAGGTCCAGTAGCTACACAGGTAATCCCACCTTCATATGCTTCCTTAAATGTAACATCCATTGGATTAATACCGTCTATAGCTCTTAAATGTGGAGTAACTGGGTCAACCATCTCATTTCCATCACTGCCCTCAAAGCCTATTCCATCTTCCCACATTCCAAGGTGGCAGTGAGCATCTATAAAGCCTGGTGTTACCAGTCTTCCCTCTGCATCTATTACTTCAGCATCAAGCGGAGCAACTATATCGTTGCCAACTTCTTTTATCTTTCCATTTTCGATTAATATACTTCCATTTTCAATGATTCCTTCCAAGCCCATAGTATAAATTTTTGCATTTTTAATTAAAATCATTTTTATTCCCCCTTGTACAATTATGTAACACTCTTGATTGCTTTAGCCAAATCCTCTAAGGTGCAAGGCTTAGTCAATACATAGTCTACGCTTTCGTAGTTTTTGCTCATTAATTCACTAGGCCAGCCAGTTATAATAATAAATTTAACATCTGGGTATTGAGCTTTAACTTTCTTGCTTAATCCTATACCATTTGGATCTGGCATTGCTAAATCACATATAATTATATCATATTTTTTTTGAAGTAGTCTAGCCATTACATCTGAGCTTGTAATTTCTAAGTCTGCATCTACTTTTAAAGTAGAAAGCATCCTAACTATAGTATCTCCTACTTGCGAAATATCATCTATCACAAGAACTTTTAGTTCCTTTTCTACATCTATGCTCATCTCTGCTTTAACCACATTATTAGACTTTGTGCTTCTTAAGATACCATCAAAATAAAGCTTAAATATGGTGCCGCAGCCTGACCCGCTTTCAATCTCTACTATGCCATTATGCTCTTCCACTATTTCTTTAACAATACATAAACCTAAGCCTGTCCCCTTAGCTCCCTTTGTGCTGTAATAGGGTTCAAAAATCTCTTCTCTTACTTCTTCAGGGATTCCAGGTCCCGTATCTCCTATTTCAATTACAGCCTTATTATTCTCATCATAGGTTTTTATTGTTAGTGTACCACCACTTTCCATAGCATCCATAGCATTTGAAAGTAGGTTTATTATCACTTCTCTAATTTCATGATCTACACAAAGTATTTTACTATTAGATTTTAGTTCTTTTATTATTACTAGACTATTTCCGCAGGATTCATAATAATTTTTCCATCTAGGTTTTGCCATCTCTATACTGCTTTCAACTATAGAGTTTATGGAATATATATCTTTTTTATGGTTAAACTGCTTTCTATTAAAGCTTAATATCCTTTCTACTATATTTTTCCCATCTAAAGCAGACTTATAGATAATATTCATATACTCCTTCAAGTCAGGACTTAGCTCTTGAGATAAAGCAATTTGAGAAAAGCCTAATATGGTGGTTAAAAGATTGTTAAAATCATGGGCTATTCCTCCAGCCAGTTCCCCTAAAGCCTTTAGCTTTTCAGTTCTGCTAATACTCTTCTGGTAATCCTCCTGTAGCTTCTGTTTCTGAATGAGTGCCCAAAGAGTGCTACCTACAGCCTCTAAAAAGTGTATATGCTCGTATATGCTTTTACTATCTTTACTAGAGAAAAGAAACATAATACCAATAACAGAATTGTTTTTTGATTTAATAGGTATGCTTACAAAGGTTTTTATATTATATTTTTTATAAATACAATTTAGTATAGGTTCTTCAAAATCCTCGCTTGATTGTATAGTCACTCTATTATTTGAAAATATAACAATTTCATCAAGCTTGAGTTTATGTCTATCCAACTCTTCTTCATATCCGGGAGGCAGTTTATATCTTCCTAGTATATTTTCCTTAACTAAAAAGTTATCTGTAATCTTCATTATACAGCCAAAATCTATACTAGTAATCTCAGATATTTTAACTAATAAAGTATCTAATAAATCATCCGTAGTATTCCTATATGAAGAGTCTAGTATTAACTCATTCAGTAGCTCTAGCTTTTTATTTTCTCTGTGAAGCAGCATCCTATCAGTAAAAATACTCTTAACGTATCTAAAAAGCACTTCTATCTCAGTAAAGCTATTAGGTTTATATATATATACCTTACTAGAATCGTATAATAAAAACTTATCATATAAATACATCAAGCTATAGAAATATTCTTCACTAAATTCATCTAAAAAGAAATTGGTTAATATCATAACCCCTTTTCCCATTGCAATTTTTTTAATTGCATTATGGAACTCATAAGACTTTTCAAAGGTTAATTTACCTTCGTAAAATTTGTTTCTAGTTCCATAGATTAATATTTTTTCATGTCCTTTTTCCTTACATTTGTCTATTAAATTACAGTAATAACTGTATACATGCTGAATATCTATAGTACCATCCTTTAGATATTCATCCGTTGAAACTGGTATAATTTGACCGCTTTTAACGAATCTACTATAATCAATGCTCCAGTCCTTAATTCTTTTTTCGCTGTAAATCAAATCTACTTCTGTATTATAAGCAAAAATAAAGCATCCCTTGTCCCCTAATATTTCTAAGGCTAATTCTTTAAATATATTGTATTTTTGGCTATCTACACTTGAGGTCAATATTCCGCATAAAGTACTGGGTGTGTATTTAAGTTTGTTAGCTTTATCACCCACTATTTTATCCCCCCCAGCTTTTATTAGCTCCCTTCCCAATAATCCCTTGTATAAACTCCTTCCTATGCTTCTTTCATACTAAGTCCTATTCTACCCTTTTCAATATCTACATCTAGTATTTTTACATTTACTATGTCTCCTACAGACACTACGTCCATTGGGTTTTTAACAAATTTATTAGACAAATGAGAAATATGCACTAAGCCGTCCTGTTTTACTCCTATATCTACAAATGCTCCAAAATCAACTACATTCCTTACAGTACCTGTAAGTATCATATCTGGTTTTAAATCTTCCATTTTCAATACATCCGTTCTGAAAACTGGCTTTGGCATTTCTTCTCTAGGGTCCCTGCCTGGCTTCTTAAGCTCTTTAAAAATATCTCTTAAGGTTGGTACTCCTATTTGGAGCTCCTTGGCAAATTCTACTATATTTTTTTCATTTACAATAGAGTCTATTTCCTTAAGCTTACCTGCTTTAATGTCCTCTTCAGAAAAACCTAGCTTATTAATAAGCTTTAAGGCTACCTCATAGGATTCAGGGTGAACTCCGGTATTATCTAAAGGATTATCTCCATTAGATATTCTTAAAAAGCCTGCACATTGAACAAAGGTTGCCTCTCCCAGTCTTTTTATCTTTAAAAGCTCTTTTCTATCGTTGAACTTTCCTATTTCTTCTCTATGCTTTACTATATTTTTTGCTACACCTGCTGATATACCTGAAACATAGCTAAGTAACGAAACAGAAGCAGTGTTTAAATCTACTCCCACATTGTTTACACAGTCTTCTACAACCCCTCTAAGGGTCTCGTCTAGCTTTCCTTGGTTTATATCGTGTTGATATTGACCTACTCCAACGCTTTTAGGGTCTATTTTTACTAACTCAGCCAACGGGTCCTGAAGTCTTTTTCCTATAGATATAGCACCTCTTATGGAAACATTTATATCTGGGTATTCTTCATTTGCTATCTTAGAAGCTGAGTATACTGAAGCTCCTGCTTCACTTACTATAGTATAATATACTTTTTTGTTTAAATCCTTTAGCATATCTGCAACTATCATTTCAGATTCTCTAGAAGCAGTTCCATTTCCTATAGCAATAATGTCTACACTATGTTTTTTAATAAGTTCTGTTAATTCTTTTTTAGCTTCTTCTACCTTGTTTTGAGGCTCAGTTGGATAAACAGTAGTATGGTCAAGAAGCTTTCCTGTCTCGTCTACTACTGCAATCTTGCATCCTGTTCTAAAGGCAGGGTCAAATCCCATAACTACCTTTCCCTTTACTGGCGCCTGCATTAGTAGTGGCTTTAGATTTTGTCCAAATACCTTTATAGCTTGTTCTTCTGCCCTTTCTGTAAGGGTATTTCTAATTTCTCGTTCTATGGAAGGGAATATAAGTCTTTTATACCCATCTTCAATACTAGATAACAAGTATGGAGTTGTTATGGCTTTATAATTAACTACTACTTTAGATTTTAAAATATCTATTATATTATCATCTGGACTATCTACCTTTACTCTTAAGAACTTCTCCTTTTCTCCTCTGTTTATAGCCAACACTCTATGATTTGCTACTGCTTTTACTGGTTCCTTATAGTCATAATACATTTCATATACTGATTTTGTTTCTTTGTCCACTGCATTAGTTACTAATATGCCTTTATCAAAGACTATATTTCTTATTAGCTCTCGAAACTCTGCATTATCAGATACTATCTCTGCAATTATATCCATGGCTCCTTGATAAGCTTCTTCTACTGTAGTTACTCCTTTTTCTTCGTCTATATAAGGTTCCCCTATGTCTTCTAGATTTCCACTATTTATCTCTTGAGATAATATTACATTTGCTAAAGGCTCTAGACCTTTTTCTTTAGCTATTGTAGCTCGAGTTCTCCTCTTAGGTCTATAAGGTCTATACAAATCCTCTATTCTTTGAAGTGTTTCTGAGGCTAGTATTTCTTTCTTTAACTCTTCTGTTAGATTTCCTTGCTCTTCTATTAGTCTAATGACTTCCATTTGTCTATTTTCAAGATTTCTTAAATATGTGAGCCTTTCATACAAGTCTCTCAAAACTACATCGCTTAATTCTCCTGTTTGTTCTTTTCTATATCTTGCGATAAAGGGTATAGTATTTCCTTCATCAATAAGGCCAACTGTATTCTCAACCTGAAACTTTTTTAGCTTAAACTCTTCCACAAGTCTTAATATTATGTCCAATGATTATCTCTCCTTTAGTTTAGTCTTTGATTTAAAGATTATATGCTGTTTCTGATTATCCCCTAAATAGTATTCTACATATAAAAACCTTTTCCCTCTTTTTAGGAAAATGATAGGAAAAATTTCCTAAGGATTTACATGTTATACACAAAATAGTCATCCTTTAGATGACTATTTTGCCTTATATTTCAAATATTCGTTCATAAACATATCTATATTTCCATCCATTACACTGGAGGTATTACCTGTTTCTGCATTTGTCCTGTGGTCTTTTACTAAGCTATATGGATGAAATACATAGGATCTTATTTGTGAACCCCAAGCTATTTGAGTATATTTCCCTTGGATGTCTTCTATCTTTTCTTTTTGCTCAAGCTCTTTTATCTCTATTAGCTTTGCCATTAGCATTCTCATGGCTGTTGCTTTGTTGCTATGCTGTGACCTTTCGCTCTGACACTGAACTACTATTCCTGTGGGTATATGAGTAATTCTTATGGCTGAGTCAGTAGTATTAACATGCTGTCCTCCAGCTCCACCTGACCTATATGTGTCGATTTTCAAGTCATTTGGGTCTATGTCTATTTCAATATCTTCATCTAGCTGAGGAAACACATCTACGGATGCAAAGGATGTATGCCTACGACCTGAGGAATCAAAGGGTGAAATTCTAACTAGTCTGTGAACACCTTTTTCTGATTTTAAATATCCATAAGCATTTAATCCGCTTATTGAAAGTGTTACGCTTTTTATACCACCCTCTGTATCAGAAATAATATCCAAAACCTCTGTTTTATACCCCTTTCCCTCGCTCCATCTCTTGTACATTCTTAGGAGCATTTCTGCCCAATCCTGTGCCTCTAATCCTCCTGCTCCTGCGTGAATAGATAGTATTGCACCATTTTTATCATATTCTCCACTTAAAAGAGTTGCTATTTTTAGGTTGCTAATTTCATCTTGAACCTTTTCAGTGTTTTCTCTTATTTCCTTTTCTAAGGAATGCTCATCTTCATCTTCTGCAAGCTGAAGTAATACCTCTACATCCTCTAATTCTGATAATATGCCTTCGTATTCTCCTAATTTATCCTTTATATAATTGATTTCCTGCATTATTTTTTGAGCGTTGTTTACATCATCCCAAAAGCCTTGTTCATAAGTCTTTTCCTCTAATTTGCTTAATTGCTCTCTAAGATGACCTAAGTCAAAGAGAAACACCAACCTCTTTGATTTCCTCTTTTAATGCAGCTATTTTATCTCTATACAATTCAAATTCAATCAAATAATCATCTCCTTACATTTTCAGCTAACTTTGATGAAAAATTTAAATAAAATACTAAGCGAACATTTGCAGGACATGACTATAATTCTTAGCGAATGTAGATGAAAAATCCGTTAAGCAACTTGCACTGTTTGAGCGAAGCGAGTTTGCAAGTTGTAGGATTTTTTATCGAAATGAGCTAATAGAATTATTCAGGTCCGAAACCGTGAGCGCGTATTTTATTTAAATTTTCTCTTACTCATTCTGTCCACAGCATTTTTTATACTTTTTACCGCTTCCACATGGACATGGGTCATTTCTGCCTATTTTTTGCCCCTTTATTACTGGCTTAGATTTTTTTTCTGCTTCTCCATGACTTGCACCAGTTACTCTTGCAACTCTTTCTCTTTCAACCTTTTCAGGCTTTTGAAGATGGTAAAGAGCTCTAACTGTATCTTCTTGAATGCTCCTTGTCATTTCTTCAAACATATCAAAGCCTTCTACCTGATAAGCTATTACAGGGTCTTCATTACCCATTGCTCTAAGTCCGATTCCCTGTTTTAGCTGATCCATTGCATCAATATGATCCATCCACTTAATATCTACTGTTTTTAGAAGTATTACTCTTTCAATGTCTCTAATGACTTCTTCTCCAATTTCCTTTTCCTTGCCTTCATAAAGCTGTACTGCCTTATTGAATATAGCATCCTTTAAGCTTTCTTTTGTAAGCTCCTCAGGTTTTTCAAATGTTAACATTCCCTTTACAGGTATAAATTCTGAAATTTTGTCTATAAGCCCATTTAAATCCCATTCCTCGGGATATTTTATGCCCTCTGTATATGTGCCAATAAAAGCATCAATAATATTTCCTGCCATTGAAAGTATGTGCTCTCTTAGGTTTTCACCTTCAAGAACCTTTCTTCTTTCAGCATATATAACTTCTCTTTGCTTGTTCATAACATCATCATATTGAAGAACATGCTTTCTGATACTAAAGTTACGTCCTTCTATTCTTTTTTGAGCACTTTCTATAGATTTAGAAAGTAGGTTGTGCTCTAATGGCTCATCATCTGGCATACCAAGGGTTTCTACCATGCCTTTAATTCTATCGCTACCAAAAAGTCTCATTAAATCATCTTCTAGGGATACATAAAATCTTGATGAACCAGGATCTCCTTGACGTCCTGCACGACCTCTAAGCTGATTATCTATACGCCTTGATTCATGTCTTTCTGTGCCTATTATATGAAGACCTCCAGCCTGCAAAACTTTTTTTCCTTCTTCCCCAGTAAGGCCTTTGGCTTTTTCTAATTCTTCTCTATATATGTTTCTTGCAGCTATTAGCTCCTCATCATCTGTATCTGCAAATCCATCAACCAGAGATATTATTTCATCAGCATAGCCTTTTTTCTTCAGTTCATTTTTTGCTATAAACTCAGGATTTCCTCCCAGTACTATATCTGTACCACGTCCTGCCATGTTGGTAGCTATGGTTACAGCTCCATATCTACCTGCTTGAGCTACGATTTCAGCCTCTCTTTCATGATACTTGGCATTTAATACTTCATGCTTTACTCCTTCTTTTTTAAGCATTTTGCTTAAAATCTCTGATCTTTCTATTGATATAGTACCTACTAGCACAGGCTGACCCTTACTGTGTTTTTCTTTAATTTCATTTACAACAGCCTTAAATTTAGCCTCTTCATTTTTATATACAGCATCTGGATAGTCACTTCTAACTACTGGCCTATTAGTTGGTATCTCTATAACATCTACATTATATATTTCCCTAAACTCATCTTCCTCAGTCTTAGCTGTACCCGTCATACCAGAAAGTTTTTTATACATTCTAAAATAGTTTTGGAAGGTAATGGTTGCTAGGGTTTTAGATTCTCTCCTTACATCTAAGCCTTCCTTAGCTTCTATTGCCTGATGTAAACCTTCACTGTATCTTCTACCAAACATAAGTCTTCCAGTGAATTCATCTACTATAATTACTTCTCCATCCTTAACCACATAATCAATATCCTTTTTCATTATATTGTTAGCCTTTAATGCTTGATTAATGTGATGGGATATTTCCATATTTGAAGAATCTGCAAGGTTTTCTACTCCAAAGGCTCTCTCTGCCTTTTCTACACCTCTTTCTGTAATAGTTACATTTCTAGCCTTTTCATCTACAACAAAATCTACTGTTTCCTCTTTGTATTCTCTTTCTAGCCTGCTAACCTTTTCTTCATTTGGGTCTAATATCCTGCCCTTAAGCCCCTGTACAAAAGCATTAGCTGCATAGTATAGCTTAGTAGATTTATCTCCTTCGCCAGAAATAATAAGAGGAGTTCTAGCTTCATCAACTAATATGCTATCTACCTCGTCTACTATTGCAAAGTTTAACTCTCTTTGAACCATTTCATGTTTATATATGACCATATTGTCTCTTAAATAATCAAATCCAAATTCATTGTTGGTTCCATAAGTAATATCACATTCATAGGCTTTTCTTCTAGCTTCATTGCTCATGTCGTGCAATATACAGCCTACAGATAATCCTAAAAATTCGTAAACCTTACCCATCCAATCCCTGTCTCTCTTAGCTAGGTAATCATTAACTGTAACTACATGAGCTCCTTTTCCAGTAAGTGCATTTAGGTATACAGCTAGTGTAGCTGTTAGTGTTTTACCTTCACCTGTTTTCATCTCAGCTATTCTTCCTTGATGAAGTACAATACCGCCTATTAACTGTACTCTGTAATGCTTAGTGCCTAAAACTCTATGTGCTGCTTCTCTAACTACAGCGAATGCCTCTGGTAATATATCATCTAGTGTTTCCCCAGCATCTAATCTATTTTTAAACTCTTGTGTTTTCCCTTTTAATTCATCATCCCTAAGCCTTTGCATCCTTTCATCTAAAGCTTCTATTTCTTCTATTATAGGCTCTATCCTCTTTATCTCTCTTTCACTATAAGTCCCAAAGAACTTTTCAAACATTCTCTTCAAGCTTCTCACCTCTTATAAATTTTGACTTATCAATTAATTTTATCATTAATGTTAATTTGTTACAAGTAAAGTTATACACACAAAAAAAGCACCCTTAGATGCTTTTCATATTTTGCTTCTATATTTAAATCTGATCATTTTAGTTCTATCATAGCTTTCATTAGTCATTATACTCTGGATAAATAAAAATAAGCCAAGTGTAATAAAAATATCTCCAATGCTTAGGAGTTGCGGATAAAAATATGGTGGTGGAACCGTGATTATTTTGCCTAAATATCCAAACTTTGAACTACCTTCTAGGGGAGTGTAAAAGGCAAGCTTTCCAGTCATAGCAATATCTGCTAAGTCTGAATATCCTGCAAGTAGTAATCCATCGATAGATATAGGTGTCTTCCATCCATTATTAAACATTACAAAAATATTTAATCCTGCTCCTAATAAAATAATTAACAAGGATCTATGTTTAAAATTAATTACAATGCCTATAAACAAAAGTACATAGGAAATTATGTATAATTCTTTTATATACTTAAGGACAAACTCATTACCGTTAACTCCAAAAAGGATTATGCTTCCTTGGAGGATAAGGGCTAAAATAAAAACCCATACCTTTTTAAACTCTAAATGGGATAGTCTAGAAAACTTCCCTCCCCTTATTTTCCCAAATAAGATAGCTAAAAGAACACTCTCTATTAACAATAGTTTTTCCCCCTTTCTTTGCCGTACCCAAGAATTATAAGGTTTAAACTATAATTCTTACTTCAATTATTACTATTCTATATTTTTATATAAATTCCTTTTAATATATAAAAAAAGCTTTTTATGAAGCCTATTAATGGTCAAGTTTATATTTAAGAAAGGGCAAAATAAAGGGAGAAAACACCAACAAAAAAGCGACAGAAATTTTCTGCCGCTTATGTAAATAATCTTCATTTAGAATTCTGGTTGGATTAATCCGTAATTACCATCTTTTCTTTTATAAACTATATTAACCTCATCTGTTTCTGCATCTCTAAATACATAAAACGCATGTCTAAGTAGCTCCATTTGCAATACTGCTTCCTCTGCATCCATAGGCTTCATTGCAAATCTTTTGGTTCTAACTATACTAGGTTCTTTATCATTTTCTGAAGCTGGAAGTGCCTGAACATTCTCAAATCTAATAGTATCTAGTCCTTTATTTCTTTTTTGAAGCTTAGTCTTGTGTTTTGTAACCTGCCTTTCTAAGACATCTATTACCTTGTCTAAGGATTGATACATGTCTTCTGTAGATTCTTCTGCCCTAATAATAGCACCTGAAAAAGGAATTGTTACCTCAATGATTTGCCTGTTCTTCTCAACACTTAATGTCACATCAACTGGTACATCCTGATAAAAATACTTGTCTAGCTTACTAACCTTCTTTTCGATAGTGTCCCTAAGTGCATCTGTTACCGCCATATTCTTGCCGCTGATAGTGATTTTCATACACTTCAACTCCCTTCAGTTTAAATGTTAATTATAAATTATATTTAATTTATAAATATTAAATTCTACATAAATAATAAATTTCCTTTGAGAATATTCAAATATTTAATAAAGACTATAATTTTTCAAATAATAATTTGTTTATTATATATATAATACCCACAGCATGTATAAAATAACAAAGTTTTAATTTTAAATATTATTTTTATATGTAAATTTAAGTATTCATTTCTATAGGGTTTAAGTAATTCGACTTAATGTAGAATCACTTGTTTAAATAATATTTATATACTAATGTATAGTAAACATCTAATATATATTCTCACTTTAGGTTAAAGTCATAGTTAATGTGTTTCTATTGTTTTTGTCAATTTTAGAATGATTTTTTATATGGTAAATTTTTATATTCATTGTTTGGTATAATTATTCATATATTTATCCACATTTATTCTGTTGTTTATTTGTGGATAAAATATAGAGGTTTTTGTGGATAATGTGCATAAGTTTGTGGACAACTGTTTATTTGTGCACATTTTTATGTGTAAAACCTGTGTATATTAAGTGGAAAACCGTGAATTGAAAATAATACTGCCAAATAATATTAATTTTCTTAATTTACTTGACCATTATACTTATTCTTTTTATTGTGTATAATATTATAACTATGCACAATATATAGTTAAAGCTTAGATAAGTGTTGTTTTTAAATACATATGCATAATAGTCGATAAAGGTCAAAAAATAGTACCTATTCTCTATGGATAATAATTGTAAATAATTATAAGATTTATATATAAGCTTGATGTACAATAAAAAACTAAAGGAGTAATATATATGAGTAAAGCTTCATTAGAGCAAATAGTTAGAAAAGTTAGAGACATGCCCTCCCTTCCAGATACTATGATGCAAATAATAGGCCTTACAGAGGATCCAGAATCTACAGTTAAGGATTTAGAAGAAGTTATATTAAAGGATCAAACCCTTACTTCAAAGGTGCTGCAGTTAGCAAACTCAACTCACTATGGGTACTCCAGAAGAATAAGCACTATCTCAGAAGCTACTGTCCTATTAGGATTTCAGACTATTAAAAGCATAGCTTTAGCTTCAAGTGTAAATAAAATACTCGTGAAAGAGTTGCCTGGATATGGTCTAAAGAAAAATATGCTTTGGGAGCAATCTCAGTCCTGTGCCATAATAGCTAGGTTTATTGCGAAAAAGCTAAGAATTAAAAATATCAATCCAGAAGAGGCTTATATAGCTGGTCTATTAAGGGATATCGGCAAGGTTATTTTAAATTATTATGTAACTAATGAATTCTATCAAATAGTGGAAATAGTTCAAAGTGGTGAAAAAACCTTTTTAGAAGCAGAAAAAGAAGTTCTTGGATTTGATCATGGACAAATAGGAGCTAAGGTTGCAGAGAAATGGAATTTTCCTGTTGATTTAGTAGAGGCCATTGCATATCATCATATACCACAGGAAGCAAAGAATAACCCTACATTAGTGTCCATAATTCATATTGCTGATACAATAGTCATGATGCTGGGAATAGATTTAGGAATAGATAGTTTAAAGTATAACTTTTCAAGGTATGCTATGGATATATTAAATATTGATGAGCATACTATAGAGCAAATAATTTCAGATGTTTCTGATGTTCTTTATGATGAAGAAGGCTTTAATCTTAGCTAATTATAAATATTAATCTTTCTCAAGCTTAATCTTTTGATTTTTTGAAATTTTCTGAAAAATCTCTTTACAAAGTTTGTAGAATGATGTATAATGTAATCAATAGGACGTGGTAGCGCTGTATCAACCATCTCCCAAGCTAAGTAACATATTTAAGTAAATTGTAATAGAAAAGTAGTTTAGTAGTTAGAAGTATATTTGATTTAGATTTGTGATTAAATTAGTTGAAGGAATTTAGTTATAGGTTTAAGATTTAAAGATAGGTTTAGGATTTAGAGATAGTAAAGCTGTTTATATGTTTTTCAAACTGAAAGGTAAAAGCAAAGTCAGGAAGAGTGATATATGTTATTAGACAGTCCACCAAAAAATCTAAGATGGTTGGTATAACTACTTAAGTCCTATTATTAATTAACGGACAGTTTCTACGAAGAGAAGCTGTCCGTTTTGTTTTGCCAGAAGCTCTCTTCTCAATCTTTTTTGTCTTGTGTTTTTTGGCTCTCTAGTTATAGACTTTTTAGCTCCTTAATAATAGAATATATATAAGCTCTACTTATAAACAGCTTATGTAAAATTAATATGACGAGGGTGATTTCAATGAAAATAGGAATGAGAACCATTAAAACATCTATTGCTGTAACCTTAAGTATTTCTCTTGGCTATATTCTAGGTCTTAACTCGCCTTTTTTTGCAGGGGTTGCTGCAATTATAGCAATGCAGGGCAATTTAGTAGATTCTTATAAAATGGGGAAAAATAGAATTCTTGGAACTGTTCTAGGAGCAACAGTAGGGCTTTTAGGCTCATTGATATTCGTCGGCAATCCATTATTAATTGGAATAGGAATTATTATAATAATTCAAATTTGTAATAAGCTTGGCTGGAGCAAAAGCATATCCATAGCAACCATAGTCTTTATTTCTATAATGATGAATGTAGAAGGAGAAAAAATATATTATAGTTTAAATAGAGTATTAGATACTATGGTTGGTATTGTAGTTGCTGTTGTAGTTAATTTTATTATCTCTCCACCCCTCACTAAAAACAAAATATACGCTGCCTCTGAAAATATAATCAAGGAATTTTCTCAAGCTCTTAAAACTATTATACTAAATGAGGATTGTGCATTGAATGACTCTTGTCTAAAAGAAATAGAAGATAAGCTAGAAGCAATAAATAACGAATACCCAATACTATTAGAGGAACAAAATATCCATCTTTACAGAAAAGATACAAACGCCATAGATTTAGAGCTATCAAGAGGTCTAATTAAAAAGCTTTATAGCAATATAAATATAATGACTCAAATGGGAACAGGCTTTAAAATCCATAAGGATAATGCAGATATTTTGAATAGTTTATATGGACTAAATCTGGTAGGAAATGATATAACGGATAATTTAGATATTGTATATAATTATCATTTAGGGGCTTCTCTAGACTGTCTTGAAAGGCTAAAGACTATGTTTGGAATACTATAATAAGCACAAAAAGCTTGTACCAACAAATGGTACAAGCTTTTAATTTCTTAGTTTCTCTCATTTATGAACATGGTCTCATCATGGTCTGATGAATAACCCTTTACTACCTTCTGACCTTTTCTTAAGTTTTTAAGCTTTTTTTTTGTCTCTTGAAATTTATCGTTCATTAAGGCTATATTTTCATCATCTATTATTTTTATTGCTTCAAGGACTGACCTTATCTCTTTTATTCTATCCCTTAAAGCTATAGTGTTAGGAAATTTAGTGTGGTCTAGTTCTTCGATGCTTTCTACGCCTACTCTATCCTTTAGCTCCTTAAGCTTATCTGCATATATGGAATCTAGCTGATCTATTGCAGAAATTTGTTTTTGAATTGTGCTTAAGGAAGATTCTATAGCATCTATATCTTCCTTTTCTATAGCTTCTTTTTGCTTAGGTTTTACATCTAAAATGTGCTTTAGAAGCTCTAGCTTTTCTTCAATTATAGATACCATATCATATATGGTGTTTTCTGCCATATTATCGTCTCCTGCTCTATAGTGCTCCATATTTTATTTTTCTAGCTTCCTTCATTGCTTCCTTCCATGTGTCTCTTATTTCTTCTATCAAAGGTAAAGCTTCATCCAAAATACTTGCATCTTTTCTAATGTTTGCATCTATTAGCTTGTCTAAAATAAATGTGTAAATACTTCTGAGATTATTAGATATTTCATAATTCATATCTAATGTGTTATTTAGCTCCATTATTATAGCTTGCGCTTTTTTTAAGGCTTCATTTGTTTTTTCTATTTCTTTGTTTTCTATATGATGCTTTCCTAGATTCATAAATTTAATTGCACCATTATATAGCATAAGAGTCAATTCCTCAGGAGAGGCTGTCATTATTGAATTTTGCTGGTATTGCTGATACTGCTGTTGCATATTATTATAAGCCATTGCCATATTTTCACCCTTTCAATTTACATTCCTAACTGCTGCATCATCCAAGAGCCTTGACTGTTCATTTGTTGTACAAACTTTTCCATTGCAGCAAATTGTCTATAGTATCTATCTTCTGTTCTAATTAGCTGTGCATTTAAATCATCAATTCTACGACTTAAGCTAGTAACGTCTTTATCTAACATACTTATACTGCTATGCTCAGTAACAAAATCTAGCATAAGTCTTGTATTGACATTTCTATATAAGTTAGCATCCTCACCTGGACCTGCTTTACCTATTATTTCTTTCATGCCATCTATCATGTTGTTGTATATTCTGGTTATAACTCCTCCTGATTTTAAATCAGGTACTGTTTTGCCATTTTGTGTAGTAGTTTTTGCTTCTGTAAATAATAATTCTAGTACTCCATTTACATCTTCTGATATGGCCTTTTTCAGCTTATCTTCGTTAATTTCTAGCTTACCACCTACAGCTCCTGGAGTATACCCCTCTGTATCTATTCCTATTTGGTAAAGTGAGTTAAGGGGCATATCTTTAAGCTCTTCAACTTTATTGTATAGTGAACCCCTTATGTTTTGCATAGTACGTGAAATTATAGAATCGTTTCTTAGGAGTCCACTTTTAGCCTTTTCTTCCCATAGCTCTATTTCCTTTTCCTTCATAGCTTCTTTTTGCTCTGCTGATAAAGGTCTGTAATCCCTATACTGTTTTTCTCCTAACAGCTTACCCATCTTGTCCACAAGCTCATTGTATTTATCCACAAAGTCCTTTATCTTGTCATATACTGCATCTGTATCTGTGGCTACTCTTATTGTTGTAGTACCTGTAACTCTTAAATCTAGATTGATACCATTTATAGTGAATTGGTTAGATTGTTTTTCTATGCCTGTAGCACCAGCAAAGTCTATTTTTGCATTTGTACCTTTATATATTTCATTGATTGCTAAAGCTTTAGGAGTTTCTATCTCTCCCGTTGATTCATCATATGCTGTTACATTTAGTTTTAAAGCTTCTATAAATCCTGTACTGCCATTTACATCTGTAAAAGAAAGCTTTGCATCTTTACCTGTAGCAGTTGTTTGTATAAATAATCTTCCTATATTGTCATCAAAGGATGCTTGTACACCTGCACCTGAGGAGTTTATCTTTTTAACTATTGAACTCATAGTATCTGTTTTTTCAATGGTAATTGTACTGCCATCATTAATTTTAAATTCTATTGTTCCACCCTCTGGTAAGCCTGATAACACACCTTCTATACCTGCTTTAATATTTTCCCCACTAGCAGCCTTCACCCCATCAGCCAGTCTATGTACAGTTAAGTTATAATTTCCGTCAATAGCTTGAGCTGTGGTGCTTGCTTTAACTACATTTTCATTAGAAGATGTGGCACTTTTTATCCAATTAAGATTGTTTAAGGTATTATTGTACATAGCTCCAGTAGATGTAGTACCTGTTAATCCAAAGCTTTTTCTAGTATTTAGTATAAAATTAGCAAAATCCTTGTTTATTGAATTATATAGTTCTTGTCTCCACTGTAGTATCTGTCTATCCTGTTGTACCTTGTCTACTCTAGTTCTTTCTACATTCATAATGTCTTTAATCAATTTATCTGTATCTATTCCCGTAGCTAAACCTGTTATTCTTATACTACTCATAATGCTTCACCTCTTTTAAAAAGCTTATATTTTTTTATCTACAATTATGCCTGCCATTTCCCATAGCTTCGCTACCATGTCTAATATCTTTTCAGGTGGAATTTCTCTGATTACTTCATCTGTGTTTGTATCTATTACCTTAACAGATATATATCTAGTAGCTTCATGAATAGAGAATTCTAATTTTCTATCATATGGATTTATAGCTTTATTTACACTGCCTATGGCTGATTTAATTTCTTCTTCCGAATATTCCTTTTTAAGATTTAGTTCAACATTTTCAGCAGCTTTTTCTTTTGTTAATTCTTTTGGTATACTATCTCCTGAAGCAACTCGTTGCGGACTATATTGAATATCGTTGGTTTTTATAGCTTCTATACGCACATTAACTCCTCCCATACCAATAATTATCTATATTTAATATCGACAATCCCCGCACAAAACTTTAACAAAAGTTGTTAATTAGTTGTTGGTTGTTAGTTGTTAGCTAAGAACCAAGAGCTAACAACTAACAACTTAGTACTATAGTCCTAGTTCATAAAGAGCATTTTCCTTACTACTTCTTAAAATATACTATTGCTTTAAATAAATCTCCATCTATTTCAATGTCTAGCCTTCCGTCTTGAAGTTCTACTATGCTCTTAGCTATGGCAAGCCCTAGACCGGAGCCTTCTGTAGTTCTAGATTTGTCACCACGAATAAACCTTTCAAACAGCTCCTTTGAATCAAAGTCTAGCTGATGAGAGGATATATTTTTCATAGTAACTATAGCATAGTTTGTATTTTCTTCTATATCAATATAGACTCTAGTATTGTCCATTGAGTACTTTAGAATGTTGTTTATAAGATTTTCAAAAACTCTCCAGGTCTTTTTACCATCAAGATTTGCATATACATTTTGTTCAGGAATGTTCATTATAAAATCAAGGGAAGAGCCTTTAATCCTTTCGTCATATTCTGCTAAGGATTGCTTTAATAAGGCTACCACATCTAATCTTTCAATATTTAATTCTATAGAGCCACTAGTCATTTTTGAGGCCTCAAACAAATCATCTATTAAAGTCTTTAAGCGTTGAGATTTTCTATCTAATATTTCTATATAGTCCTTTGCTTCTTCTTCAGAAACATCCTCTTTCTTTAGTAAATCTATATAATTTATTATAGAAGTTAGAGGAGTCTTTAAATCATGAGATACATTTGTTATTAGCTCTGTCTTAAGCCTTTCGCTTTTTAACTGATTCTCCACTGATTTTTTGTAGCCTGCCCCCATGTTATTTATATTGTTTGCAAGTCTTGAAAGGTGGCCTTTTACATTTTCCTCTATGGCATAGTTAAGATTCCCAGAGGATATTTCCTCTGCTCCTATGATTATTTTGTTCAATTGGCTAACATGCTTAATCACATAATAAGGAACAAATATTAAATATAAAAGCATATATAATCCTGAAAGTAAAAACAAAAAACCATTACTGCTCCATCCAATAAAAAACACTATAAAGAAAAAGCCAGTAAACGCAGTTAATATGGTTATTATAAGGATTTTGATACCCACTGATTTTACTGCAAAGCTACCTATCAGGTAAGCTATCATTGTATATACTATGCTTTCCTTAAGCTGTTCTCTCAAGTAGCCACTAATAGTAACCATTTTGTAAGCATCCCAAGCATTTAGAAAAAAATAAGCTATATAAAGGCTTACAAAGGAAAGTGTAATAAAATGTCCTATTCTTATGGGCTTGTAAAATACATGCATATTGCTAAGGTATGCAAGAATAAAAAATGAATATACTAAGAATACGCCCCCTCTAAAATCTATAGGGATTTTTCTATATATTTTTAATGGTTTTTCTAAATACTCCTGTATCTTATATTCCTTTATTCCATAAGCTATAAGACCAGCCCCTATAAAAAGAAAGGCTACAAGTATGGGTATTTCCTTGATAACTCTTTGCCTAATAGCATTATAGTACTGATAATCTACAGTCATCCTGCTTGGAGCTTTGTCACTAGGATCCCAGGTTAGTAAATCCATATTGTTGTTAATATCAAAAGCAGCAAAGGCTGAAATGGAAAGGCTATAAGCAACAACTATGAATATTAACAATGGCATGTATTTATTTTTCAATTTTATATCCAATTCCCCACACCACCTTTAAGTATTTAGGCTCCCCTGGATTTATCTCTATCTTTTCTCGAATTCTCCTTATGTGAACTGCTACTGTGTTGTCAGAATTAAAATAAGGCTCCTTCCACACTTTCTCGTATATTTCTTCTATGGAAAATACTCTACCTCTGTTTTCCATGAGGAGCCTTAATATCTTATACTCTATAGGTGTAAGTCTTATTTCCTCTCCGTCTACAGTAACCATCTTTGTATTTGTATTTAATATTAATCCGTTTGCGTTTATCTCTTCTTCCCTCTGTTCATAATTCCCTAGGTTGATAAATCTTCTAAGCTGTGACTTTACTCTAGCTACTAGCTCCATAGGATTAAAGGGCTTAGTTACATAGTCATCTGCACCTACATTTAAGCCTAATATCTTGTCTGTATCTTCTGATTTTGCTGAAAGCATAATTATTGGTATGTTTTTACTTTCTCTTATTTTAAATGTCGCCTTTATTCCGTCCATTTTTGGCATCATTATGTCCATTATGATTAGGTGTATATCTTCCTCCTCTAAAACCATAAGTCCGTCAATTCCATCCTTAGCCTTAAAAACCCTGATTCCTTCGTTTTTAAGATATATCTCTATGGCATCTCTTATTTCATCTTCATCATCTACTACAAGAACATTATATTGTGCCATCTATCCCCCGCCCCTTCATTTAATAATTTCGTAATTAGATATATTATATCATTTCTCTAGGAACTATTAAGTTTATTGTATATTAGAATCTTTACAAACATCTTAAATAATTTCTGAAAAATTTCTTAAGATTTTTTCCCTATTCAAAATTAAAACCTTTAAGCAGATTTTATTGTCTACCTAAAGGTTAATTGTGCTTTTCTATTTATAGGAATAAAATTATTATAATTGCCAAGGCTAATTTCCTTAGAATAATCAGAAAGCTTGCCTGAATAAATGTGATTAAGCTCTTTTATGGTTATAAAATCATTTGGAGTAACTAAACCTGGAGGCTTGTCGAAAAAGTTTAGCCCACTTCTTTCAAGGACTCTAGCTACAAATTGAGAGCAAAAGTAGCCGTACTCTCTTTCAACAGGAACCTTAATAGCAACTCCTAGCAGTCCTATAAAGCTATATACATATTTGTCCTTCTCTTTTTCAAATTCTCTAATTACTTTTTTCATTCTATAATATGCACTTCTATCTACTTCAAGAGAATAAATTGAGCAGGTGGTTTCACTAAAATATTCATATATTTCACCATCTATACTTTCTACTACAAACCCGCCCCAAAGAGGATTATTATATTTTTTTCTTCCAAAGCTATAAATCTTCTTTAAATCTAAGCTAAAGGAAATAGAAACATGGTTATACGGAGCCTTAGTATATGCTTTTAGAATTCTTGTCGGAACTGAGCCTGTATTAGTAAGTAATATATATACTGTTCTTTTTTTATCTTCTCCGCCTTTTGAAAATTGGCTTTCCATATTTGCCCCCTTTCTTTTCTATCCTTATATATTATCATATTTTTAGGATAAAAGTAATACTTAAAAAATAAAGGCTGAATCCTTTGTCTAGCCTATATCTTAGAGCACAATATTAATACTATATCCACACTCTGGACATACTTTTTCATCCATGTGTACCTTTATGAAATATCCATTTCGTGTTACTAATATCTTCCCGCAATATTTACCTTCTGGTATTAAGCAATTGTGGGGGCATAGATGGCATTTTACCTTATCATTGTATTTTTCAAAAAACAACCCGTCCTGCAACAAGAATTTCACCTACCCTTAGCTATGTCTAATGACTTTAAACCTTTCAATAGTATAATTTTCCTGTGGAGAAATACTCGCCTTTTGAAGTGCAATACTTAGCTGCTCCTCCACTGTATCTACGCCCTCTAAATCTGGAAGCAATAATCCAGTTTTGCCCCTGCTCCTGACTATTATACCAAAGACTTTAGGGTCTAGCTCCTCCTTTAAAGCCCTTTCAGGCTCTGTAAGCACATCTACTGAAAAGTCTATTTCCTCAAGCTCATCTTCCTCTACAGGCATAAATCTAGGATCGTGTAATCCTGCTTCCACAGCATTTCTAATAATCTCTTGGCTTATGCTTTTAGTTACTGGGAAAATAGTACCTATACATCCTCTCAATTGTCCTTCCTTTTTTAAGGAAACAAAAACCCCTCTTTTAAGTTTTTTCATTTCCTCTGTTACATATGAGGGTATATCCATATATTCTCCATATGTTAAATAATGAGTTAAGCTTTCTCGGGCAAGTCTAATATATGGATTTGGATTTTCTAGTTTCTCTTTTGTCCTCTTTTGATTTTGCTCTATTAATAGCTTATGCATATCTATAGAGCTTTCCCTAAGAGAAAAACCCATAACAGCATAGCCTACTCCAAAGGTTCCTTCATAGGCTAGGAGGTTTCCTTTAATATCATATCCATTCATAGCTCCAAACATAATGTAATAGGAGCGTAGTCCACACTCACCTGCTCCTTCAATAGTAGATGAGTCCATGTTAAATACTCCTAATGCATCTCCTTCTTTAAGTAGTGATATTATTTCCTTATCAAATTTTGGACCATGAGGGCTATAGCCATAAGGTCCATCATGGGTTAGCTTATGGGACAGGTCTCCACTAGCTATAAATACTGCATTGGTTGAGCTTTCTTCTACAGCCCTTCTAATACACATACCAAGCTTGTAAAGCTGTATTTTAGGAAGCATGCCATAGGTAATATGCACTAGCTTGTAATCTTTATATTTCCTATTGATAAAATACAAGGGCACCATAGTACCATGATCTAATCCATATTCGACTCCATATCTAGCCCCAGTATTTTTCGTAATGTCTGCTGTAGGTATATTTTCATTCTCTGAATACTGGATTATTCTTTCAGTAAGCTCCATATCTATTTCCATATCAAAGCTTACCCCCGGTGCCCTAAATCTACCTAGGTTCCCCTTTATACTGTTTTCAAAGGAAAGTGCAATAGCATCACTAAACAAGGGTCCATGAGGCGTAATGATAATAATAGTATCTGGTTTTATATTTTCTATATCTATGGCTACCTTTTCAAGCGCCTCTGATGTCCTCTTTATTTTCTTTTCCTCACCCTGTCCAACTTCTGGAATTACTATTGGTGGATGAGGCATAGTATAAAAAGCTGATATTTTCCCCATAAAAGATCACCTTTCCCACATTGTATTTATATATATTGTATCATATTTAGTTGTTAGTTCTTAGTTGAACAGTAGCTAAACAGTAGTTGAACAGTAGTTGAACAGTAGTTGAACAGTAGTTATACAGTCGTTAAACAATCGTTAAACAATCGTTAAACAATCGTTAAACAATCGTTACACTACCGTTCCACTACTGTTATTGAAATTCTTAATTCTTAGCTTCTATCACCAATCTATCATTATCTACACTAACAACTACAGTATCCTTATCCTTTAGCTCTCCTCTAATAATCATTCTAGCCATTTCTGTTTCAATGTGCTTTTGCAAGAATCTCTTTACAGGTCTTGCACCATATTGAATAGAGTATGCTTTGCTTAGTACAAGCTCCTTAGCTTCATTAGTAAATTCAATACTTATTTCTCTATCCTGGAGTCTACTTTCTATTTCATCTATTTGAAGGTCTATTATCTTAAATATTTCCTCTCTTTGTAATGGCTTAAATAGGACTATTTCATCAATACGGTTTAGAAACTCTGGCCTAAAGGTTCTTCTCATAGCTTCCATTACTTTTTCCTCAGCAGCTTCATCTATATGACCATCTGGGTTTATTCCTTCAATTAAATATGACGAACCAAGATTAGATGTCATAATTATAACTGTATTTTTAAAGTCTACAGTTCTACCTTGATTATCTGTAAGTCTACCATCATCTAATACCTGAAGGAGTATATTAAACACATCGGGATGGGCCTTTTCTATTTCATCAAAAAGGATTACAGAATAAGGCTTTCTCCTAACAGCTTCAGTTAACTGACCACCTTCATCATAGCCAACATATCCTGGAGGTGCTCCAACTAGCCTAGAAACTGAATGCTTTTCCATATACTCACTCATATCTATCCTTATCATATTTCTTTCATCATCAAATAAGGTTTCTGTAAGAGATTTAGCTAACTCTGTTTTACCTACACCTGTTGGACCTAAAAATATAAATGAGCCTACAGGTCTATTTAATGTCTTAATCCCTGCTCTTGCTCTAATCACAGCATCTACAACAGATTCTACAGCTTCTTCTTGACCTATTACTCTTTTGTGAAGAATTTTATCTAGATTAAGTAGCTTTTCTCTCTCTGTCGCCACCAGCTTAGATACAGGTATTCCAGTCCATTTAGAAACTACCTCTGCTATTTCCTCCTCTGTAACCTCTTCCTTTAGCATCCTGTCTTCACTCTGAGCCCTTTGATTGGCTTCTTCTAGCTTTTTCTCTAGCTGAATCAATGTGCCATATTTTAGCTCTGATAGCTTCTCTAAATCATATCGTCTTTCAGCATCTTCTATTTCTCTCTTTACCCTATCTATCTCTTCCTTTATATCTTTAATAGATGATATGCTTTTCTTCTCATCTTCCCATTTTGCCCTTTTAATATGGTATTCTTCTTTTAGGTTCGCAAGCTCCTTTTCTAGCTTTTCAAGTCGTGCTTTAGAGCTATTATCAGTTTCTTTTTTTAGAGCTGCCCTTTCGATTTCAAGCTGAAGAATTCGTCTCCTAATTTCATCTAGCTCGGCAGGCATACTGTCTATTTCTGTCCTTATCATGGCAGAAGCCTCATCCATTAGGTCTATAGCCTTGTCAGGCAAATATCTATCACTTATATATCTATCTGAAAGAGTAGCACAGGCAATAACTGCATTATCTGATATTCTAATACCATGATGAATCTCATACTTTTCTTTAATTCCTCTAAGGATGGATATGGTGTCCTCTACAGTTGGCTCTGTAACCAATACCTTTTGAAATCTTCTCTCTAAGGCTGCATCTTTCTCAATATATTTTCTATATTCATCTAATGTAGTCGCACCTATACAATGGATTTCTCCACGGGCAAGCATCGGTTTTAGAAGGTTTGAAGCATCCATTGAACCTTCTGTTCTACCTGCTCCTACTATATTGTGAATTTCATCTATGAACATTATAATCCTACCGTCAGAATCCTCTACTTCCTTTAATACTGCCTTAAGCCTTTCTTCAAATTCTCCCCTATACTTAGCGCCTGCAATCAAGGCTCCCATATCAAGGGCAAATATGTTCTTATCCTTTAATCCTTCTGGCACATCTCCATTTACAATTCTTTGGGCAAGTCCTTCAACTATGGCTGTTTTGCCTACTCCTGGCTCTCCTATTAAAACAGGGTTGTTTTTAGTTCTTCTTGAAAGAATACGAATTGTATTTCTTATTTCTTCATCTCTACCTATTACTGGGTCGAGCTTTCCTGTTTTAGCTTCTTCTGTTAGATCTCTACCAAATCTTTTCAGTGCATTATATGTGGACTCTGGGTTATCCGATGTAATGCTTTGGCTACCTCTAATTTTTTTAAGGGCCTCTAAAAACCTTTGTAGATTAATATTGTATCTCTTGAATATTTTCTCTGATAGGGTTCCTCTTTCTTTTAATAAGGATATATAAATATGCTCAACTCCTACATATTCATCTCCAAACTTCTTAGCTTCATCCTCAGAATTTAAGAGTATTTTAGTATAAATTCTGCTAGGATAAATAGAGCCTCCACCGCCAGATTGTTTAGGCAGGCTATCTATTTCCTTTTTTACATCATTTTTAATAAGCTCTACATTTTCCCCCATGTAATTAAGTACAGTCCTTATCAATCCTTCGTCTTGGCTTATAAGGGCATAATGTATATGGATTTCCTCTAATTGGGGATTACCATTCTTAATAGCTATTTCTTGAGAATTTTGCACGGCTTCAATACTTTTTTGTGTAAATTTGTTTAAATCCATTTATCTCACCTCTCTACTTTAATCCCTTTATTCTATTTTACTAAAATCTTCTTTAGCTATATTTTCTGTGTATTTTTTACTTTTATGTTTTTTGTTGTTGTGAATATTTGCTATATGTGACTTTTCTTCATCAACTATTCTAGATAATAAAGTTTGACTTTGCCTGACCTTTGATTTTATTATAATCCTATTTCTAGCAAAAATCAATAGGGATTTGTATGAATAATAGCTCTTAGTAAAAACAGTGTCCTATCCAAACTTGTAGAAAAATATTAAATTATGTCGTCTTTGTTAATTCATAAACTAATGAGGGTATGTATTTAAATATATGCAAGGAAATAAAGGGGGGGTTAAAAATGTCATTAAAAGTTAAAATTTTCCTAGGCTTTAGTATTTGTGTCCTGATTGTGTTTTCTGTACTTTCCTACTATACATTTAGTGAAACTACAAAAACTATTATGGAAAAAGAACAGGAAATGCTGGAAACAATAAGCCAATCAATAAATATTCAAATGGAAAAACAGCTAGAAACAGCAGAGGTTGCTGCTTTATCCTTGGCAAACAACTCCTATATTCAAAAATTATTTGGGGAGCGAAATCGCTCTGAATTAGCAGCAATACTTTTACCTACATATAAAAATATATCTTCTAAAATCTCACAGGTTCAATTTCATCTACCCGATTCTAGCTCTTTTCTTCGACTCCATCAGCCTGAAAAATATGGTGATAGTCTTAAAGACTTTCGTTTCACAGTAAATGAAGCTAATGAGAAGAAGGAAATGATAAAAGGATTAGAGAAGGGTGTAGGTGGATTTGGTTTTAGAGTAGTAGTTCCTATGTTCTATAATAATAAGCATACAGGTAGTGTTGAGTATGGTAGTGATTTTGGAAATGAATTTTTAGAAAGAATAAAGGAGCATTATAGCGGTGAATATTTTATTTATCAGCTAGAAGATGGTACTACATCAATCTCTGGTCTTGTAGCTTCAACCATTGAAGAGGATAAGTGGCAGCTAGAAGAAGGTATACATATAGAAAAGCTTAAAAATAACGAGATTGTTTTTTTACATAGTAAGGATGGGAACTATAATATAGTCCTAATGCCTTTTAAAGACTATCAGGGAAATGTATCTGGATATTTTAAAATAATCAACGACAGAGCTTTATTAGTAAATCGTATAGATGGAATTAAGAGAAATGCAATAATATTCACAATTATTTCATTATCTATTTTACTTTTAGTTGTATATGGATTTTTAAATTACTCCCTAAAGCCTATAAAGAAATTAACTAATGTGGCTGAACAAGTATCATTAGGAGACCTAACACAGAATGTAGAGCTTCGTTCAAAGGATGAAGTTAGCTCTCTGGCTAGTACTTTTAATGTTATGATCTCCAGCTTACGTGATATTATATCCCAGTCTGCCCAGGTTTCAGAGCAGGTAGCAGCAACTAGCCAAGAGCTGTCAGCTGCATCAGAAGAAGTTACAGCATCCTCTGAACAGGTTGCAAATACTATCGTAGAAGTAACAGAATCTGCCCATAATCAAGCTATATCTATTGAAAAATCTAATGAAATTATGCAAAGCATGGTAGATAATATACAGAATGTATCTATTAATATCCAAAATATAAATAAGTCAGCAAGGAATACTTTAGATTCTGCCCAAAGTGGAATAAAGTCCTCTAAAGATGCAGTTGATAGGATAAATAATTTGAAATCTTCTACAGAACAAACCTCTAAAGAGATATCCAAACTAAATGATAGCTCTAAAGAAATCGAAAAAATTGTAGATACTATTGGCGAAATAGCTGAACAAACTAATTTGTTGGCCCTAAATGCAGCCATTGAGGCAGCAAGAGCAGGAGAAGCTGGAAGAGGATTCTCTGTAGTAGCTGAAGAGGTAAGAAAACTAGCAGAGCAAACATCCTTATCATCTAGCCAAATATCGGAGCTTATTTTAGGTATTCAAAATGAGATTGAAAATACAGTTAAATCTATGGAATTAAATAATAAAGATGTTGAGTCCAGTGTTAAAATAGTCAATGAATCTAGCAATAGCTTTTCTTACATATTAAATGAAATAGATTTAATCGCGTCTCAAATAGAGGATGTATCAAGACTTACTCAGGGAGTGGCTACTAGTGCTACTGAGGTTACAAATACCTTTAATCATATGTATGACTTATCCCAAAAGACTGTGGATTCCTCTGAAGGAGCTGTTCATAGCTCACAGCAGCAAATCGCAGCTATGGAGGAAATCGCTAGCTCAGCCATGGATTTAGCAACTATGGCTTCAGATTTAAGAAATACAATATCTAGATTTAAATATTAGAAAAAGTGAAACCCCTCATATATGAAGTGAAACATTTCATATATGAGGGAGTATTTGATTTTCGCCCTAATTAAATTATATTTTTAATACAGCTTCAACTGCTAGTGTAAGTCCTTTTACAACATCCTCCAAGCTCATGCTTGCCATATTGTTTTTTTCAAGAACCTGCTCTGGTAAATAGGGTACATGGATAAAACCGCCCTTCATGTGAGGATATTTCTTGTCAATTAGATATAGTAGACCATACATAATATGATTACATACAAAGGTCCCAGCAGTATTAGACACACTAGCTGGCACTCCATAATCCTTCATCCTTTGGACCATAGCTTTAATAGGTAATGATGAAAAATATGCATTTTCTCCATCTTCAAATATAGCTTCATCTACAGGTTGATTGTCCTCATTATCTTTAATTCTTGCATCGTCTATGTTTATTGCTACTCTTTCAATAGAAATATGAGTTCTTCCACCAGCCTGTCCTACGCAAATTACTATATGAGGCTTTTCCTTTTCTATATACTTCTCTAGCTCCGTAATGGATTTTCTAAATACTGTTGGAATACACCCCTTAACAATTTCTGCTCCATTTATCTTTTCAGGCAGCCTTTTTACTGCTTCATAAGCAGGATTTATACTTTCTCCCCCAAAGGGCTCAAAGCCTGTAATTAAAATTTTCATTGTATTACCTCCATTATTATACTTATTAGTTTAAGAATATATTTTTGTAGAAGCAACAACCCCGTCCCCTTGCTTACACATGTTCCTGCTTTTACATTTATTATATTCTAAACAGATTAACTCAATCAAGATTAAGTTAATTTGTATTAACTTAATTGTAATATCTTTGCTGAATATCCACCGATATTATTTCCCAGATATCGAAGCAGCATCCCCCTCCCCTTGCTTTTATGTATGAATTAGGCTCTTGCTATGGTATAATATGTTAAATAATAGTAAGCTCTAATTACAGGAAAGTGATTTTATGATTAATAATAAGGAAGAATGGGAAAATTATAAAGATAATTCTTCTACTTTTGCTCACATAATAGGAAAAACGGGGGTGAGTTTAGTGGGTTTTTATGAAGAGCTAAGTAAATATTATGATATTATATTTCCAGCTACAGTAGACAAAATTCAATTCATAGAAAAAGTAGCTGATAAAGGAAAATATATTCTGGATATTGCTTGTGGCACTGGAAACTATGCAATTGAACTGACTAAGAGAGGCTACATATTAGATGGAATAGATCTTGATAATACAATGATTGAAGCTGGGAACAATAAAGCCATGAATGAAGCCGTGGATATTAATTTTGTTCACGGCGATATGAAAAATGTTAATGATATATTTTCAAGTAGGAAATACGATTTAGTATATTGTATAGGTAATTCGCTAGTCCATTTAGATAATGAAAAGGAAGTTCAACAGTTGATTAACCACATTAGTAATATAACAAATAATAAAGGAAAACTACTTATTCAGATAATTAATTATGATAGAATACTAGATTTTAATATTGACCATCTTCCTACAATAAGCAGGAAGGAAGCCGGAGTAGAATTTATTAGAAATTATGCATATGATGAAAAGTCTGGAAAAATATTCTTTAATACTGTGATAAATGTATCTAACGAAACGGGAATGCACAAGTATGAAAACTCTGTACAATTATTACCTTTAAGAACAAAAACCTTAGTTAATATGGTAAAGAATGCTGAATATGAGAGAGTTGAGGTTTTTGGTGGATTTAATGAGGAAGAGCATTCTGTTAATTCATTTGCAACTGTGCTAGTAGCAGAAAAATAAATTAGTTTCAAAAATAGAAGACCCTAGAAAAGGTCTTCTATAATTTTATGTCTATATTAGCTCCTAAATGTGGTGATACAGATAATTCCATAGATTTGGATGTATCTGAAATCATCTGAGTCAGGTTCGCAGCCTGCGTCTCAGCAGATTCCATTGACAGCTTTAAAACTGATAAACTAGCCTGCTGCTGTATGCTGGATTGGCTAATCATAGATGACATTGCTGCTATGTCCATGGTATCGGCTCCTTTCTTGTAGATTTAATACCCATAGCTGTGTTGATTATTCAATAATGTTTTCAAGTATATTCTTGGCTACTAGCTTGGCTCCATTGTTGTTAACTATATCAAATATGCTGATAAACATATCTTCTGTATCTATAAAACTAAGTTTTTCGATTACTTTAGCTAATTTAGAGTAATCAATATCAGGATACTTCCCTAAATATTCGACTCCCATATTGTTTAAAGTTCTACATGCTAAGTCTTGATTGTCAGCTATGCTAAAAATAATAGGAATACTTTTTTGTGATAGTACCTCATAAATAGTACTACCACCAGCAGTAACTACTATTTTTGAAGAAGATATGTGATTTTTTAAGCTGTTGGGCTTGTAGATTAATTCTATATTATTAGTTTTAAAATGCTCAATTTTCTTAATATAATCATCTCTGTATCCAGGACCAATAACTACTTTTGTTTTGATATCTAATTCTTTAATCTCTTCTAATATCTTAACTGCTATTTTATATTCATCAGTACCGCCAGTTGTGATTAGAACGCCTTCCTTGGCTAAGGTATTAGCTTCATTATCCCAATATTCTTCCTTCATTATTAAGTATTTAGGCCCTAATAATCTTAATTGACTTTTAACTTCTCTATATCTTAGCTCTTCCGCAAATATATTTCCATTATAAATAATATCTGGTATTGTTGATCTATATATATTATTATTGTCATCTATGAGCATTAGTTTAGTTTTTTCTTTAATTCTATTCAGATATTCATCCGTTCCTAAATATGAATCAAAAATAAAAAGAACAGGATTAATATTTTCAATTAGTCCATCGTCCTCAGCTAAATCATTCGAAACTAAATATTCAAATCCATTATTATAGATTAAATCCACTAACTCATCATTAGTTATAAAGATAATATGGATATTTAAGTCTAATGATCTTATAGCTTTAGCCAATGAAAGGCATCTATAAAAATGTCCATATCCTATTCCTTTCCCACCTAAGGTTCTAAAAATGATTTTTTTCATTCTATTAAGCCCCAATCAACAGGAGTTCCTTTTTGTATATTTTGTCTAGCCTTCGTACCTATTATGTCCTTAATATATTTAGTCTCTAGCCCAAATCCTGGTCTTATACTCCTTACATTGTCTTCAGTGAATACTTCGCCTTTTTTAATATCCTTTACTACAAATAAGGACCTCGAGTGCTCTCTACTCTTTTTTTGCTTTTCTGTTAATTCATATGTCACTTGTCCAAGAGCTTTTTCTAATTCTCTAATTCTAATAACCATTTCCTTAAATTCATCAGGTTCCATAGAAAATTTAGCATCTGGTCCACCATCAGACCTGCTCAAGGTTATATGCTTTTCAACTATTTTAGCACCTAATGCCACAGCACCTAGAGGTACAGTATGTCCTAAAGTATGATCTGAAAGACCTACTATAGTACCGAAGGTGTCTCTCAAATTTGGAATAACTCTTAAATTAATATCCTCCATTGGCGATGGATATGCAGATGTACATTTTAATAATGAAACTTGAGTATTACCCATCCTTTTACAAGCTGACAATGCTTCTTCTATATCTGCTAATGTAGCTATTCCAGTAGACATTATTATTGGTTTCCCCTTAGAAGCTATGTATTCAATAAAAGGAATGTCATTAATCTCAAAGGAAGCAATTTTGTATGCTGGTACATTCATGTCTTCTAAAAAATCTACTGCTGTAATATCAAAAGGTGATGAAAAAAATATTAGTCCTTCTTCTTCTGCAATCTTTTTTAGCTTAGGCTGCCATTCCCAGGGTGTATAAGCTTCTTGATATAGTTTGTGTAGGGTGGTACCATCCCAGATGGTTCCTTGAGTTATTTGAAAGTACTTATTGTCACAGTCTATTGTTATAGTGTCAGGAGTATATGTCTGTAATTTGACGGCATCTGCTCCAGTCATCTTCACTTCTTTAATTAACTTAACTGCATTGTCATAGCTTTGTAAGTGATTTGCTGAGACTTCTGCTATTATGAAGGTAGGGCTGTTGCTGTTAATTGTTTTGTTTGAAATTGTTAGTTGATTTTGCATTTGGTATCACCTCTTCATTTTTAAAAAAGCATTGTATATATTCAATATCTCATGTGCCCTGCTTCCCCAGGTATTATACTGTTTAGTAATTCTATATGCATTTTCTTCTATTACTTTTCGCTCATCTTCATGCTCTAAATAATAAAAGGTTTTTTCCACTAGTGTATCTAAATTATTCATATCGTAGTAAACAATATTCTCTCCGTCAATATACATATTGTTGCAATAGTTATTATTATTGCTTAAAACTAATGTTCTATTTAACATACTGGTCAAAACCCTTTCATGGCTGCCATTTTCAAAATATGATATATCGTGTAAAAGAAACTTTGATCTTTTCATTTCTTTCACCAAATCTATATAATTTAAGGGCCCATTTGTTATAATATTTTTGTGTGCTTTTAATTCAGTATTAGCTAAATTCCCATAATGGTGCACCTTGAGTCCCTTATCTACTAAGGCTTTAATAATTCTATATCGATTTCTTGCTCTCAAAGTCCTATCTACTAGAGTATATATATAGCTAAAAGCATTTAAAAAGTCTTCATCTTTTCTTAATCTATATAATTCGATTCCTTCAGCAAATATTTCTTCTTTAAAATAATGATATAATGGAATATTGTAATTTTGCTTACCTTTTTCATACATATTGATTGCAATTCTTTTTAATATATCTAATTCCAAGTTTAATATTTCTTTTTCAAGCTGTATATAGTCTCCTATTGTCCCCGGCATTATGATATCATATGTTTTCTCAATGCTTTCATCAGATACTATTTCTGTACCACCATGTGGCAACCATGCTATTGGTACATCTTCAGCTATACATTCTTCAAAGCTATTTAAAAATCCTTCATCATGCATGCAGTAAAATGTCATGTTCCCCTTATATGCTCTGATCCGTGATACATGAAAAAAAGGATGGTCTACAAATAATATACCTAATGGAATATTTAATCCTTCATATATCTTTTGCTCAATAAAATTAACCCCATTAAAGCTCAGAACTAAACCAATTTCATTTTGGGATAAAATCGCTAATATTTTATTATGGGACATTGTAACAAGATTTAAAATATAAACATTATGTCCCAACTTCATTAACTCATGTCCTAATTCTTCTGCAAAGCAGTTTACAACATCATACTGAAAATTGCCTTTGTATATAACAATATTCATCTGAAATAGTCTCCTTTTTACTTATATTGATTCACTTACTACTTTTGCACCAATTCCATGAATCCCTACACATGTCTTCCAGATTTTTTTCGGCTTTCCATCCTAATTCTTTCAAAGCCTTAATAGGGTCGCAATAAGATTTACTTACATCTCCCGCTCTTCTGTCTGTGTAAACATATGGGATCTTAACTTTGTTGGTATTCTCAAAAGTTGTAATAACATCAAGAACACTGTACCCTTTACCGGTTCCAAGATTATAAATATCCAAACAAGAAAAGTTCTTAATTCTTTCAAGTGCCTTCACATGCCCTTTAGCTAAATCAACTACATGTATATAATCTCTCACTCCAGTACCATCATATGTATCATAATCATTTCCATAAATATATAGCTTGTCTATCTTTCCTGATGCAACTTGAGTGATGTAGGGCATAAGATTATTAGGAATTCCCTTAGGATCATCCCCAATCTTGCCACTTTCATGAGCACCTATAGGATTAAAATATCTAAGTATAACTATGCTCCATTCAGGATCTGAGATATGCAAATCCATTAGTATATCCTCTATTATTTGCTTTGTTCTGCCATAAGGATTTGTTGGTTTAATAGGAAAATCTTCAGAAATAGGAACTTTAGTGGTATTACCATAAACCGTTGCAGAAGAACTAAAAATTATTTTTTTAACCTTGTGCTTCTTCATTAGCTCAAGCAATACTAGTGTTCCTGCAATATTGTTATAGTAATATTTTAGAGGTTCATTGACAGATTCGCCAACGGCTTTATAGCCAGCAAAGTGAATTACTATATCAATTTCATTTTCAATAAATACTCCTTCTAGCTTACATTCATCTAATAAATCTAATTCATAAAACATAAGTTCCTTTTCAGTTATACTTCTCATTTTTTCTATTACTTCAATATCTGAATTGCTAAGGTTGTCCACAACTACAACTTCATGCCCAGCATTTAACAGCTCTATACATGTATGAGAACCAATATATCCTGCCCCTCCAGTTATTAATATAGCCAATACTTCACCACCCAACTTATCTTATTTCCACCTTGTGGTAAGATGCAATGGTTTTTCATATTATAAACTTTTATAAGCTAGACTAAACTTCCCAACTTAATATTTTGTCAAAACCTTTCTTAAAATTCGCTCAGTAAATCTAAAATCCATTACATCTTGAGTTATGTTAAATAAGTTTATTCTTGCATCGAGATAATCTTTATTTAACTTAGTTGCATGTTCAAAGCTTTCTCTTGCCTTTTCTTTAACTCCAATTCTTATATAACAACAACCTAAATTGTTATAAGTTTCAGCTCTAGCTGGTTCAAGATCAATAGCTTTCATAAAGCTTTTAATAGCATTATCATACATATTTAAGTCATACTCACAAACACCTTTATGGAAAAAATATTCAAAACTATACTTTTTCATATCTATATTTTCTAATATTTTATATGCTAAATTAATTTCATCTATCTTAAAATATATTTTTGATAGTAATAATACCTTGTAATCATTATCAAATGTTGAAGCCTCTACAATGTCATTTATAGTATTAATTCCTAATTCTTTAACTATATTTCTTTCACATTCCTTCTGCTTATTGTGATTGTTTGTTAAGTTTCCTTCATGCCTTCTATATAAGTATAGGCTTTCTTTTAAATACTTTCCTTTTGTTTTCATCAATAATCTAATTGAAAAAAAATAATCTACAGAATTAGAATATTTTTCAGTATAATAAATACTATTGTCAAGACAATTTTGTCTTATCATTATGGATGCAGTAGCAGGTATTATCTGTCTATATAAAACATAAGCAAGCATGTCCTCTCTATTTACAAATTCATCTTCACTTTTTAATGTATAGAGAAAATCATTATAGTCATTTATTACATCTACATCATTATATATGAAGCCACATTTAGGGTTTTCTAATAAAGTTTTTACTTGTTTGCTAATCTTATCTTTTCTATATAAATCATCACAATCTAAAAATGCTATAAATTCTCCTTTTGCTACTTTTAGTCCATGATTTCTTGCTGAGGCTTCCCCGCCATTTTCTTTATAAAAATATTTAATTTTATTTCCATATGCTTTTACTATGGATTCTGTATTATCAGTAGAACCATCATCAATTATAATAATCTCAATATTAGGATAGTCTTGTTTTAATACGGAATCAATAGCACTACCAATATACTTATCTCCATTATAAACTGGTATAATAACAGACACTAACGAAATCATAGCACACCTCTAACTAATATGTTTATTAATCAAATTCACATATTCTAATAAATTCTTCAATAAATTTATCAGGATTACATATTTCAGATACTTTTTCATGAATATTTTGGCCAAAGTTTTTTAATGCATCCCTATTTTGTTCTAAATACTCAATATAATCAACCATAGATTCAATATCACCAGTATTAACAATAAAGCCATTTTCTCCATGAGTCACAAATTTTCTAACACCACTTACATCAGTTAAAATGGGAATAGCACCGTTGTATAATCCTTCAAGCATTGAAATGCTAGTTCCTTCTAAATCAGAAACATTAATAAAAATATCTTGTTGACGCCAAAAATCATATATTAAAGTATTTGGTATGCCTCCTAGCAAATGTACCTTTTTCTCTAAACCTTCCATTTCTACATATTCTTTAATTAAATAATAATAATTTCCTTCCCCTACTATATTCATTTGATAATGGATATCCCTAGTTTCCAATACTTTAATTAAATCAATAAGCCTATCAGCTCTTTTGTCTGATTTTTCTAGTCTTCCAACATAACCTAACTTTATAGGTTCTTTCTCTTTAGAGTACGTTCTGGTATATTGCTCTAATCGAACAGGTGTAATTTGAGTAAAAATATCTCTTTCCCTATGTTTAAGCCTCCGTTTTAATTTTTCACTAATATCGTCACTAACACAAATAAATTTATCTATAATTTCTTCATATCGAGTATTTTGAATATAAGAAAACTCTATGTCACTATGTACAACAGAAACTACTTTTATTTTTTCACTATGATAATACTTTAATATATAGCATGCTAAAAATATATCATCAGATGCATTTGGTATAACAATTGCGGGTAAGTGTTTTTTTATATTGTCTATAATGTAATATAAGCGTTCAAAATAGCCGACTTTATTATCTAATAATTCTAGAATATTATATTTTTTATTCTGTAGTAGAATCAATTTTGCCCCATTATTGTTAGACAAACTGAGCAATTTTGGTTTTTTTACTTGTTTTTCTAATAATTCATAAATATTTATCGACCAAATCTCAATTCCTCCTAAAACTAGACCAGAAGGTAGCGAAAGAATATATTTCTTCTCTTCCGATTTCTTATCTGTTTTAGCAGTTATAAAATTGTATGGATCAATCTTATTTATGTTATCGTTTATATATCTATATATAAAATCATTCATTTCACAATATAAACCGTATAATCCCATATTATCCAACTGTTTTGAAATATCTCCTACATACATGCTTCCAATAATAATATAGTCTTTCTCTTTATTAATTTGGTATAATAACTCTGGTGCCTTTATAATTTGTCCGCAAAACATTTTGTTCCACTTATTAGGGTTGTTGTCTGTGAAGTATTTTACTTTTAGATTCATTTCAGATAAAAAATTATATATTTTCTCTCCCGCTTTAGATGCCCCGAAAATAATAATTTCCTTTCTATAGATTTCTTCTATATTCAAATTATCACCTTCTCTTTAAATAGCACTTTAGTTTCTATATTATTTATTTCACATATGATAAAGCAGTTTTGCTTTGTATATTTTTACCATTATCTCATAAATTGTATTGCTAGATAATCATTATATCTAAAATATGCTCAATTGATATCATGTGAGCCTTTGTTTTAGTTGATAGTTCATTGCATATATTTTCAAAATCATAACTTGGCACTATAATAATTAAATCATTTTTTGTCAAATTTTTTAGATTATCTATGATATAGTTTTTAACATCAAAAATATACTCTTTATCCTGCCTAGAAATAATTCCATCAATTGTATACTGCATATCCGTAAAATATTCTACAATATATTTTGAAATCTCTCCTGTCCCAAACAAATATATCTTTTCATAATTGCTAAAATTAAAATATAATTCTTTTTTTGTGCTTATTCGTTGTAATACATTAGTCAAAATATTATAATTCTTTTTAAATTTTGTAAGTTCAGAATTATAACTATCTCTGTCTTGAAGCCATGAACCATTAAAATGATGGATGGCATAATTTTTTTTATAGTAACTATTTGTGCAAAAATAATAATTAGGGTAAACATGTACATCTTCTCTTAATATCTGTTCTTGATTGTCTAAAATCAAACCATATTTTTCTTTTGTAATGTTTGTGATAATAACAGTATTGGTTGTTATATCCAAAATATTATTATCAAGAATAAAAGGTCTATTTTCATAGTAGTCTAATAAATCTTTAATCCATAGGTGTCCTTTTTCCGCTCCCATAATAGCAGTAGGAAAATAATCTTTAGTTTCAAAACTTGAAAAGGCAGAATCATTTAAAAAAACATCTATGTTTTGAGTAATTTCTAAATCACAATCTACATATACTCCTCCATGTTTATACAATACATATAATCTCACATAATCCGATACAAATGCATACTTCTTAGATTCATGTGCTTCTTTAACAAATCTATTTATATTAATATCAAAGTTATCTTCATTCCATTCAATGATTTCATAATCTGGACAATGTTGCCTCCAACTACTTATACATTTACTTATTAATGAGCTTTTTTCACCTTTGCCAAACCAACAATAATGAAGAATTTTTGGAATCATATAATCACCCTTATTGATTATTTTATAATATATTATTCTACGCTTTTAATATATTCATAAATTTCTTTCCATACCCTTTCACTAGAATTAAAATCTTTAAATTTATGTACAATGTTTTTTATTTGCTCTCTTTCTTTTAAATAATATTCTTTACACTTTAAAAAAATCTCTATTTCCTTTTTTAATTCTTCAGAGTTATGTGTTTTAGGTCCTGGAGTCCAAAATTCATAAGGCTCTAATAGTATACCTCTATCATTAATATATTCATCGTAATCCCTCGCAAAAAAAATAATCGGTCTATCTAATAAAAGATAATCAAAATAAATAGATGAAAAATCAGTAATTAGCATATCTGAAGCACCGAGAATTTCATAGAAATCAATGCCGTATTTGTTTAACATCTCATTTGTTATGAAACAAACATTGTCATTGTTAGCAATTCTCCAAGTATCAGCTGTAAATGCATGTTTTTTTACAATTAAAACTATATTTTTTTCTTCAAAAAATTTATTCAATTCCTTTATTTCTCTATCTACTTCTTCTAAGCTATAACCTTCTTCTATAACTCGTTTATTAAAACTTCTTCTTCTAAATGTTGGTACGTAAAAAATAATAGTATTGTTTCCTAAGTCTTTTTTAATTAGATTTTCAAGTACGTATTTTGAATTTTTATTTATCAAAAGATCATTTCTAGGTGCTCCGGTTATTTTAAATTTATCAGCACTAATTTTGCTGCAACTGCTCATTAAAAATGTATATAGATTTGAATATGAAGCAGAAAAATTGATTTTACTAGATAAATTATTATAGTTTTCTCCAATTACATTGTTTTCAATTTTATTTAATACACCTATATTTTTTATTGGGAAGCCATGCCATAAATCTATATTAATCTTGCCTATTTCTTGATTAATATTATAGTGCGTGGTTACATGTACCCCATAATCTTTAACTTTATCTTTATTTGCTTCTTCAATTAATTTAATATCCATTTCATCTTTTATGAATTTAGGTATTTGTTTAAATAATGCCCTAGCATTACATCCTGAATTATCATAAGACGGATTGACCCCTTAATATTGGACAAAAACTCACGAATACTTTCTTTTTCTTAGTTCCTTATATTTTAATGCTTTTTCGCTTTTTTTATTATACATAAATATTTATCCTCATCAAGGGTAAAGGCTACGCCCCTGCTACCGCAGGCCCTTGATTTCAGCTAAATATTTATGTGTGCTTCTCTTAAGCGAAAAACATTAAAGTTTGACTATTAAAGGCTTTGCTGTTCCTTCTAGGGTTCTTTGATAGAATTCCGATGGAGGAATATATCCTAAGGAACCATGAATTCTGATTTTATTATATGATTTCATGTATTCAGCAACTT
>NZ_FNQE01000022.1 GCF_900107485.1 Proteiniborus ethanoligenes | reverse complement strand
TTTAATGCCAAGACCACTAGAATGTCAAAGAGAGGTTCAAAATTACTTCGTTATGCCTTAATTAACGCTGCTTGGAATGTTTCACTTAACAACAAAACATTCAATGATTACTTTATGCTTAAAAAGTCTCAAGGTAACAACCATTATGCAGCTCTTGGTCATGTTGCTCATAAGTTGGTACGTGTTATCTTCAAAATTCTTAAAGATAATGTCGCTTTTAATTTAGACTAAATCAAATTTATTTTAAAGCCTATATCTAATAGGTTTATTTAAGCGTGCCCTTTTTTGGATAATTATTTATTTACATATTTTCAAACATTTTTACTTGACATTTCATAGTTGGTCTCCTTATTCTACTTATTCAATATTTTGAATTTGCTCTCTTATTTTTTCAACCTCACTTTTTAATTCTACTACATAATTTGTTATAGTTATGTCTCCAACTTTTGAGCCTATTGTATTTACTTCTCTGTTCATTTCCTGGATTAAAAAGTCTAATTTTCTGCCAACAGAGCCTCCTGAATCTAAGGTATCAATAAATTGGTTTATATGACTATATAATCTTACTATTTCTTCATCGATATTGCTTTTGTCAGCATAAAAAGCCACTTCATTTGCAAGCTTGTTCTCATCAATTTCATATTTTTCTTCTAGTAACTCGTTAATTCTATTCCAAAGCTTCTCTTTATATTCTAAAACTATTTCTGGAGCTCTTTTTTCAATTTCTCCTACTATCTTGTTTATGTTAAGAAGCTTAGCCTTAATGTTATTTGACAATTCTAGTCCTTCTTCTTCTCTCATAAAAATTAAATTTTTCAGCGCAATATCTACAGCATCCTTTAAGCATAGCCAAATCTCATCTTCATCTTCTTCTTTTTTGTTAGTCTTTAATATATCTGGAAACCTAGTAAATAACTCAATTGAATATTCACTATTGACACCTATTTCCTCACACAAAAGATCTATCGCTTTTTTGTATGATTTAGCAAGAGGTAAATCAACCTTCACTTCTATATCTCCCTCGCTAACATATTCCAAGTTAATATACGTTTCTACTCTACCTCTAGTAATAACATTTCTAATTTGTTTTTTTATCTTTTCTTCAAGATAGCCTATATGCTTAGGCATCTTTACTATGGTATCATTATATCGGTGGTTAACTGACTTTATTTCTACAGTAAAGCTTCTGATGCCGTCATTTTTTTCTCCTCTACCAAAACCAGTCATGCTCTTTATCAAGTTTCTCATCCTTCCCAAACTATTATAATCAATTTTACCATAAAATACACCTGTGTCAATGACCATAACACGTTCAATCTATTATTATAACTATTTTTCTTTGGCTAACTTGTAATTATCTTTACAGATTTTTTAATAGATTTTACTATGTATGTTATTTGACTAATTCACATTTATCCCTTTGTTTTGTTACAAAATCTTAACAATTCATTTGATTATTTGTTCTAATTATGTTATCTTTAACAAATGATTTAAATAATTTATCTTAATATAAATATAATAGTTAGCATGTATATAGAATAAAACAATTGAGAAATAAAATAATACTATTCTTTGATATGAATTTAAAGTAGAACTTTCCTATTCGTTATAAAAAATGTTATACTTAAAAAAACATTATTTGGAGGCGTTATTCTATGTCTTTTGATGGAGTAGTAGTTAAGTCTGTAGTATTTGAGCTATATAATCTATTAAACAATGGTAGAATAGAAAAGGTTCATCAACCAGAAAAAGATGAATTAATTCTAAGCATAAGAAGCAATAATGCGAACTATAAGCTTTTAATTTCTGCAAGTAGCAGTAATCCTAGGGTTTATGTAACTGAAGAAGCAAAATCTAATCCCATGACACCTCCTATGTTTTGTATGCTACTTAGAAAGCATATACAGGGGGGGAAAATTATTGATATATATCAGTCTTCAATGGATAGAGTATTGTACTTTGATATACAAAGTTTAGACGAGTTGGGAATATTAGCAACTAAAACACTTATTGTGGAAATCATGGGTAAACATAGTAATATAATATTGATCGATAAATATTCGGGTAAAATTATTGATTCTATTAAGAGAGTCCCTGCATCCTTAAGCAGCATTAGACAGGTTCTGCCTGGACTTCAATATATTGAACCACCTTTACAGGATAAACTTTTACCTAATGATATAACTAAAGATATTTTTATCAAGCTAATAAAAAATTCTGAGAGAGGAATGGCTGTCTATAAGGTTCTATATAGTAATATAATTGGACTAAGTCCTTTGCTTGCGAGAGAAATTTGCCACCGAGCTAATCTAGACGGTAGCTTTATTGTTTCTCAATTAGACACTAATATGATTGAGGATTTATATGCTTCTTTTAATAATTTGTATGTGAGCATATACAATAATATATTTTCTCCTACAATAGTAAAAAATAAGGAAGGCCATGAAATCATAGCTTTTTCCACAGTCGACATACTTCAATATGGTGATCTTCCAAAGGTTCACTATAAATCAATAAATCAGCTTTTAGAAAATTATTATATGACTCGAGACAAATTAGACAGATCTAAACACAAAGCAAGTGATTTAAGAAAATCAGTATCTATTAAGCTTGATAGAGCTCTCAACAAGCTTGCAAAGCAAAAAGAAGAGCTTCTTGAAGCAGAAAAAAGAGAAACTTTTAAAATCTTTGGAGACTTATTGACAGCTAATCTCCATAAAATAGCAAAAAAGCAAAGTGAAATTACATTAGAAAATTATTACACAGAAGAATTAGAAAAAGTTAGCATTACCCTCGATCCCCGATTGTCTCCAATTCAAAATGCACAAAAATATTATAAAAAGTACAACAAACTGAAAAATGCTTATGACCTTGTAAGTCAACAAATAGTTAATACTCAGGAAGAGGTTGATTATTTAGAAAATGTGTTAATGAGCCTTGAAAATTGTACAGAGCTGAGAGAAATTGAGGAAATAAGAGAAGAACTAGTTAGTGAAGGTTATGTTAAAAGATCATCTATAAAAGGAAAAAGAAAAGAGAAGGTGGATTCTTCTGTTCCTCACCATTTTATTTCTTCTGATGGATATGATATTTTTATTGGGAAAAACAATAAGCAGAATGATTATCTAACATTAAAACTTGCTAATAAAGATGATATATGGATGCATACTAAAAACATTCCAGGTTCTCATGTGATAATAAAGAAAAAAGATAATCTGGTTCCTCAAAACACTATAGTAGAAGCTGCAAAGCTTGCTGCTTATCATAGCAAGGCCAAGCTATCTAGTAATGTTCCTGTCGATTATACAGAGAGAAAAAACGTTAAAAAGCCTAGTGGTTCTAAGCCAGGCATGGTTATATATGATTTTTATAATACTGTATATGTCACTCCTGAAAAGGAGTTAATTAATAAACTTAATAAAATACAATAATAGAGGGCTGGTAAAATACCAGCCCTAAAATATCACTGAATAAAATAAATATTGCTTACTTAGCGAGCTTTTTTAATATATGAATGATTTCCATAAAATGTTTAGGTAAAACAGAATCAAACTCTAGATATTCTTTAGTTCTTGGATGAATAAAGCCAATGGTTTTAGCATGCAACAGCTGTCCATTTGTATTAAATTTTTGGTTTTTTCTTCCGTAAACAGGATCTCCAGTTACAGGATGGTTAATATAATTCATATGAACTCTTATCTGATGTGTTCTCCCAGTTTCAAGCTTTGCCTGGATTAGAGTATATTGCCCAAACCTTTCTAATACCTTAAAATGTGTAACAGCTTCTTTACTATTAGAATCAGTTACAGTCATTTTTTTTCTGTCTATAGGATGCCTGCCTATTGGAGCATTTATAGTTCCATTTTCTTCTTTTATATTCCCATCTACTATTGCATTGTAGATTCTATTAATAGTATGTTCTTTTAATTGTTTTGATAATTCTTCATGGGCTAAATTGTTTTTTGCAATCATTAATATTCCAGAAGTATCTTTATCTATTCTATGTACTATACCGGGTCTAATTATTCCATTTATATTTGATAAGCTATTTAAATGATATAATAAAGCATTCACTAAAGTCCCACTATAATTTCCTGGTGCAGGATGGACTACCATACCCTGTGGCTTGTTTACTATAGCTATATCATCATCCTCATAGATAATTTCAACGGGAATATTTTCAGGTTCTATGTCGAGTTTTTTAGGCTTTGGAAGGTGAACTTTGATGTGATCTCCCTCATTAACTATATATTTTGCCTTCACAACTTTGTTATTTACCTTTACTAATTCATCTTTTATCAACTTTTGAATATATGATCTTGAAAAATCACTTATTTCTTGTGATAAATAAACATCAAGTCTTTCATTATCTTCTTCATCAACAAATATCTCCAGTATTTCCATAATAACACTCTTTCTAATTTTCGTATTTATTAAAAATCACTAGGTACATCAGTATAATTGTCCCAATTACGATAAAACTATCAGCTAAATTGAATACTGGAAAATCATAAATTCCCCAAAAGTTCACATCTACAAAATCTACTACGTATCCTAACCTTATTCTATCAATAAGATTCCCGACAGCTCCTCCAATTACCATTGCAAGGGCTAGCTTCATAGAGAAGGTTAAGTTTGTGTTTGTTTTCATATATACAACAATCCCAATTATTACTACCAATGTCATAATGACAAAAAACACTTTCTTGTTCTGTAGTATGCCAAAAGCTGCACCAAAATTTTCTACATAATTGAGCTGTAAAAAATTTCTTATTATAATAATAGGCTCGTTTCCTTTTAGCATTTTTATTGCGTAAAATTTAGTTAATTGATCTAGAAAAATAATAAATAAGCTTATTGCTGCGTATAACATTTTATGCCTCCCTAACAATAGTATATATATTATTGTAAAGTATTAGTCGTCTTTTTACAATAAGGAGCTAAAAATAAGACTAGATTTAAATCTAGTCTATTTATAAGAGCTATCTTTTTCATTAGATTCTTTTAATTGCTTTTTATAATACTCTTCTGATATTCCTTCAACTTCTTCGACAACTCCATGTTCAATATCATCAAAAACACCTTGATGATCACCAGTTGAGAAAGAAGGGTCATTAGATATTTCATTAAATTTTAAAACAGATTGTAAGCTATCTTCACCATCAAACTCCACTTTATCTTTAGGTGAAAAATCATTATTAGAGCTTCCAAAGGGAAATCCTATATTTTCTTCTTCCTGAGGACGAAGTTTCATTTTTCCATTTATATGTGTCTTGTCTTTAGAACATTTTATGCATACTTCAGTATACGGAAGTATTTCAAGTCTTTCTTCATCTATTTCTTGACCACAGTCTATGCATATACCATAGTTATTATCCTCTATTCTTTCTAGAGCTCTATTGATTTCATTAAGAATATGTCCTTCGCTACTTTTTAAACTCATACTATGTTCCATCATAAACATTTCTGTTCCTAGGTCAGCAGGATGGTTATCGTACATAGATAATTCATCAAAATAATCTTGCATTGAGCTATTTGGATTGTTTGCATCCATTAGATTCAATGTGTTAAGTACATCTCTTTTTTCTTTAATAAGCATGTTTTTAAAATACTTTAGCTTTTGTTTTTCCATTTTTCCTCCTATAATCTTTTTTGAACAATCCTTACTATTTCAGCAATAAAATCACCAATTAATGGGATGTTCCAGGAAATTATTTTCTGTAATAAATATATGGCTACTGCGCCAAGTATGGTAAAGCCTATGGCCATACCAAATCCCCTAGCTAATCCTCCTAAAAAATTAACATAAAGTAATCTCTTCTTATTATTTACAAAATCCACGTATTCATGTATCTTTGACTTCTCAATATTATCAACTAATTCTTCTAGTCTTTTTTCTAGTTCTTTGTTTTTTTCAGTCATAAAATACCCCCTTATAAAGGTTTATAATATATAGTATTATTTCTATTAGCTCTTTATAATGCATTACTAATATATATTATAATATATATTTATATTTATTACCCCAAAATATGAAAAGCTTCATATTAATCTAACTAAAGTTAGTTAATCTTGAAGCTTTCTTAATGTTTATAAAATATAACAAATCATATTAAGTGAAAAAAGCTAGAACTAAATAGAAAAAAAGCAAGTTATTTTTCTTATATTTCGCTCCCCATATTTGTGTTAAAAGAATGAAAAAAAACAATAAATAATCTGCATATTCTTTCTCTTCAAAGCTAAGCACCTGAACCACCTCTATTCCATAATACATTCATATGATTATACAAATTATTACAGCTTAATTTAATGTATTTATATTATATATTATGGATTATAAACAGATTAGGTGCATTTTAGCAGTTAAATCTATCGATGCATCCTCTTAAAGCCTTAATATTCGAAAGAATTTCTTTCATTTCATTGAAGTTTAATGATTGTTCACCATCAGACAAAGCCTCACATGGGTTTGGGTGCACTTCAATCATAACACCATCTGCTCCTATAGCAACAGAAGCTCTTGTAACTGGTTTAATTAACTCTTTTCTACCAGTTCCATGGCTAGGATCTATTATAATAGGAAGATTTGATAATTCTTTGATTATAGGGACTACAGACAAATCAAGTGTGTTCCTAGTATATTCCTCAAAAGTTCTTATTCCTCGCTCACATAATACTATTTTATCATTACCTTCAGAAGCAATATATTCAGCTGCCATTAACCACTCTTTTATAGTTGAAGCCATTCCTCTTTTTAAAAGTACAGGTTTATCAAATTTACCTACCTCTTTTAAAAGAGCAAAATTTTGCATATTCCTTGAGCCTATCTGAAATATATCAATAAAATCATAAGAAGCTTCTAAGTCCCTTGGATCCATAATTTCCGAAACAATCTTCATATTGTTTTTCTCTCCTGCCTTTTTAAGAAGCTTAAGACCTTCTAAACCTAACCCTTGAAAGGCATATGGAGACGTTCTAGGCTTAAATGCTCCACCTCTAAGTATTCTTATATCCATACTGCCTAAGGTTTGTGCAGTCAATTCAATTTGTTCTTCACTTTCAACAGAGCATGGACCAGCTATAACCGTAAATTCATCTCCTCCAATTTTAATGCCATTTCCTAAATCAATTATTTTTTTACCTCTTTCATCATTTTTTATCTTAAATATTTCCATTAATATTCCTCCAAAGCATGTATCTAAATATATTTATATTTTTTACTAATCAACTGAGTAATATAAATTATTGCTTTACTTCATTGTTTCCTACTATATTATATAACCATAGATAGAAGTGTCAAGCAAAAAAGGATACGTAATATACATATCCTTTTCAATCATTCTTTGTCACCTTCTATTCCTAAATCTCTGTAATGATCATTTAAAGATTCTAGCTGGGATTGAAGTAGCGTTTTAAACCTAGTCTTAAACACTAGCATGTCTTTTTTAAGGATTTCATAATCTTCATGTGTTTTAAGTGCCTCAGCTTTTGCATCTTCAATTATTCGCTTAGCATTTTCTTCCGCTTCTTTAATAATAAGCTCTGCATTTTTCCTAGCGTTTATTTTTACTTCCTCAGCTGTTGTTTGCGCAACTACAAGAGTATTTTGTAAAGTTTCCTCAATTTTATTATAATGCTTTAATTGGTCATTTAGTAAAGCTATTTTATCTTTTAACTCAATATTTTCCTTATATATGTTCTCATAATCCATCATAATTTCATCAAGAAAAGAATCAACTTCCGTTTCCTTATAGCCTCTTACTCCTCTTTTAAACTCTTTATTTTGAATGTCAAGTGGTGTGAGCATAATATCTTGCCCCCTTTACATAATTATTTTTACAATAACTTTAATCCTATCCTTTTTAGTTTTCCCAAGATTTCCAATAATTTTTGTTCTCCCAAATCCCCTTATAGATAATAAGTCTCCTTCGCAGACTTCCTTTGAAATAGTATCTATTGTCTGCCAGTTTACTTTAACGTAACCATTCCTTACTAAAGATGAACTTTTATCTCTTGATAAATTGCATATGGCACTTACAAATGCATCTAGCCTAAAGGATGGTACAATAATATTTTTTTCAATATACTCTTCTTCTACTTCAATTAATTGGGATGTGTTAATTTCTGTAATTGTTATTGGTTCTTTATTTATCATTTCTAGATTATATTTGATATAAGGAGCTATCTCCTGTAATACAACTATATTTCCATATTCTTTATGTATTAGAATATCACCTATTTTTTCTCTTTTTATTCCAAGGCTCATTAATGCGCCGAGGTAATCTCTATGATTTAACTCTCTAAATTTAAAGCTCCCATCGATTCTCAGTGCTATTATGGGCAGCTCGATACTGTTTTTTTCTAAATATGCAGGATAAATAACAATAGATTTTCTTTCAGCACTTTCTAATCCTCCTTCCTCAAAGTAGCATACCTCATGAAACTTATTTAAAAATGAATGGCATAGCTTTCTTTGATAAGGATCAAGGAAATCAGTGTACTCTACAGAATGATTGCTAACTACTCTTTCTAGCTTATCTATCACTTTTCTCATAACTAAAAGCTGTTCAGCATCTTTTATGTGTTCTATTAATAAGTTCTTATCAATATTCATAATATATTACCTGATAAAAGCATTTACTACATTAGATAGAAGTGACAAGAATAGTAATGCTAATAAGGGAGAAAAATCTATCATTCCTGTATCTATATTTAGTCTTCTAATAAGTTTTCTAAAAGGCTCAAGTATAGGCTCTGTTACTTGAAAAACAAATGATACTATAGGACTGCTCATGTCCCTAGCTATAAAAGACAATATAGCTCTAATGAAAATAAGTATTTCTATAATATAAATTAACTTTTCTAAAGCTACTCTTAAAACACTCAACCTATCCACCTCTTAACTATTTTTGCCAAGGAAAAAGTCCTTTATTCTTTAATTCTTCCTTTAATCTAGAATCAATTTCTACGTTACTTGGTGCTAATATAAATATATCTTTTGAAACTTTTTGTATATTCCCATCTAAGGCATAGATAGCTCCATTTAAGAAATCAAAAATCTGTTTTTTTTCTTCAGTCTCCATTTTTTCTAAATTAACTACTATGAGCTTTCTCACCTTTAAATCCTCTACGATCTTTGGTGCTTCCTCATACTTTAATGGTTCATATACAACTAGCTTAACATTAGTATTAGTATGAATATTTAAAACCTTATTTTGTCTTGAAAGACTTCTTTTAGGATCAATTTCAATCTCTTCATTACCTGTATCTTGCTGAATTTCATTTTCTTCCATATCATCTAATCCAATTATATATTTGACCTTGTTTATAAATTTACTTGTCATATCTGCCATTTTTTATCCCCCTTATTCTCTTTTTCCAAAAATACCTGTACCTATACGAATAATATTTGCACCTTCTTCTAAAGCAATTTCAAAGTCATTAGTCATTCCCATAGATAGATATTTCATGTCGGTATTTTTCAACCCTATTTCTTTTATACATTCAAATAAGATTTTTAAATCTCTAAAAACGCATCTTACTTCCTCAGGCTCTTCTACATATGGTGCTATTGTCATTAAGCCTTTTATTTTTATTCTATCTAATTCTCCAATAGACTTAATAAAAGGAATGACTTCTTCCTTTTTAAGTCCAAACTTTGAATCTTCCTCAGCTATGTTAACTTGAACTAGTACGCTTATGTCAATGTCCTTTTCTTCTGCCCTTTTTTGTATTTCTTTAGCCAAGCTGATTCTATCTAATGAATGTATCATATGAACCTTATCTATAATATGCTTTACCTTATTGGTTTGAAGATGTCCTATCATATGCCATTTAGCTTCTTTATTTACGAGCTCATACTTTTTTTGTATTTCTTGAACTCTATTTTCTCCAATATGAGTTACACCTAATGATATAGCCTCATTAATTTTATCAACAGCTATTGTCTTCGTAACTGCAACTAGATTAATATAATCAGAGCTTAATCCTTTTTGGGCAGTATTTTTAACTATAATTTCTCTAATATTTTCTATATTTCTTTTAAGATTAATTTTATATCCCTCCTGGCTGATTTATTATTAGTCCCTCCTTCATCTTGTTTCCATTAGTGAATACTTCATCAAACATCTGTATAGTAATGGCTTTTTTACTTTCTCCATTAATAACAATCTCAATTTGTCTGTTACTAATACCCTCGCCTTCGCTTACAATAGTATGCTCTTCATTGCTAGCTAATATTTTTACAGGTCTAAACTTTACTATGCCACTTATATCCTTTATATAAACACCCTCTACTCCATCTTTTTCAATTAAGGCTTTGTTTGGTATAATTAATCCTTCATATGTGTTTTTTATTATATTAATATCAATATATCTTTCTTTGTAATATTCATGGAAAAAATCTGTAAACATAAAGACAACTAAATATTTATCTTTTTCTTTTGATACTTTAATAACTCTAGCGGTTAATTTTCTATCATCACCATTAATTTTTACATAAGATATTTTACCTTCCTCTAGCTTGTCTCCTTCTTTTGCGTCAACTTCAGTCATTACATACCATCTATAATTATCTATAATTTTGTATACAGGTTCTCCGTACTTTACATTATCTGTTTCTGTTACATTGCTGTTTTTTTCGTCAATAATTCTAAAATCACCTGGTTTATATTCATCTATCCTACTAACTGAAAATATCTCTTCTAGTCCATCTAATTCGTAGCTTATTATTCCGCCTTTTGTAGAATAGTTTACTATACTCCATTTTTCTATATTTTTAATTATTTCATTTTTTCGATTTATTAGACCTTCGAGACTCTGAGAAGCAAGGTTATTCTGTCCAGTTACTATAAGGTCCTTACCAAAGTTTTTCATTAAAGTATTCTTATAAACATATGCATCATTATAATCTCCATTTAAAATTCTAGTTTGTAGCTCATCTATAACCTTATCTAGATTTTCTTGTATTTTTTCCTTATCTTTTTCTAGAATATCTTTATTATCTGATGTGTTTTTCAATAATTCTATTTGTTTATTTACTTCTTCTAACTCTTTCGATAAACTATGGTCCTCTGATTTATCAATTTTGGCAACTTGTATTCCCTTGCCTATTCTTTCGCCTTCTTTTTTATACAAGGTTACTGTCCCATTTGATTCAGATTTATATATAGACTCATTTTTTATTATTACAGCTCTATAAGAAACTATATCTTCAAGCTTTCCACTTTCTACTGTAATAGTTTTATAATTTGATATAGAAAACACTGGAAGCATCTGAAAAATAAAATATGCAGCTATTATTACTAATAAAGCTACTCTTATCCTTTTACGTATTACTCTTTTTTTTTTCTTTTCTCTTGAGACATATTACCACCTCTTCATTGTATAAATAGTTCTTCAAATATTCTTTATTTCCTTCATGAATAAAACAAAAATTATCCTAGTACAATTAAAAAATATTTTTTATCTTTTAAAGCTTCTATTTGAAAAATCTTCCATACTTGCTAATAACTTTTATTTTTCTTATTTCTTTAACTTCAAAAGCTTTTATTTCATCTTTATATGTTACCATCATAAGCTCCTTTTCTTTGGCTTTTGCACCAATTACTATCCCATCTATTTTGTTGTTGTTTAACAAAACCAATCTTACTTCATCACCTGATTTAATCTTAATTCCTCCAATTGTGAATACCTTCATGTCTGTTTCATTTATATGCTCCTGTGTTACAGCTTTTTTTCCTATTATTATCGTATTATCTGATAAAAAAAGTTTTTCTTTTAAAACAACTAGTATGTATCCAATTAGGCTGACAAAAAAAAGCATTGTCAGTACTGGCATAATATTAGATATAAACATATTCGTACCTGCTTTCTAATCAATTTCATATAAAAGTATATCACAAATAGCAGAGCTAGAAAATATTTAAGCAAATTTGTTACCATAAGACTATGTTCAGTACTTTGCATACCACTAATATTCACTAATTTATTTGCAATTTTAAAAGATTTAGAGTATAATTAAAATGTTCTTAAAATAAATTTCCCTTGAAACCTGCATGTTTGCTAGGCTCCAAGGGATAGTAAATTTTTCGGGATGTGGCGCAGCATGGTAGCGCACAAGTCTGGGGGACTTGGGGTCGTAGGTTCAAATCCTATCATCCCGACCATTTTATATTATGATACAGATTAGCCCTCCACTTCCATCATTGACTATTCTTTCTAAGGTTCTTTGCATTTTGCTTCTTGCATCCTCTGGCATAGTATTTAACTTACTTTCTAGCTGCTCTTTTACTAAGTCATGCAGAGATTTCCCAAACATATTTGATTCCCATATCTTTGATGGATCACTTTCAAATTCATCTAACAAATATTTTACAAGCTCCTCACTTTGCTTTTCAGTTCCTATAAGTGGCGAAACCTCAGTAGTAAGATTTGCTTTTATTAAATGCAAGCTTGGTGCCATAGCTTTTAATTTTACTCCAAATCTGTTTCCTTGTTTAAATATTTCTGGTTCAGCCAAATCTAATTCTTCAAGACTCGGAGGAACTAATCCATATCCTGTTAATCTAGCATCACTTAATGCCCTTTCGATCTTATTATATTCCTTTTTTGCTTTTGCTAAATTTGTGACTAACCCTAGTAACTGATGCTCACCTTCGATTTTATAGCCAGTTAATTCATTCAATATACGATAGAATAATCCACTATCAACATTCATTTCTATATTTGCTACGCCTTCTCCCAGCTTTATCTCTTTGATTTTTGCACTACTTATTATGTCAAGTTCATCAAATTTACTCACTGCATAGTTTATTTCACTCAATCTTTGAAGATTATGAACTATTTCTTTAATATAATTTAGAACAGAAGTTTTCACCCAATGATTTTTTGGAAGCCCCTCTACCCATTTTGGAAGATTAATGTTAATTTCCTTTATTGGAAACTCTAGTAAGACTTTTTCTAATATTTTATTTATTTCTGGCATTTCCATGTTAAGGCAGTCTACTGCTATGACTGGTACCTTGTATTTCTCTTCTAGGTTTTCTCTTAAAGCTATTGTGCTATCTAATTCAGGGTGCTTTGAATTAAGTAGAATAACAAAAGGTTTATCTAACTCCTTAAGTTCACTTATGACTCTTTCCTCAGCCTTTATGTAATTTGATCTATCAATTTCAGTAATTGAGCCATCTGTTGTTACTACAATTCCTATTGTGGAATGATCTGTAATTACTTTCCTAGTTCCTATCTCTGCTGCTTCCTCAAAAGGTATTTCTTTTTCATACCATGGAGTAATAACCATTCTAGGTACATTGTTTTCCTCATGGCCTAAAGCCCCTTTAACTAAATATCCTACACAATCTACCATCCTCACCCTAAACTTTACATTGTCTTTGAGTGTCAATTCTACTGCATCAGTTGGCACGAATTTAGGTTCAGTAGTCATTATAGTTTTCCCAGAACCGCTCATAGGCAATTCATCATTTGCTCTTTCTTTCTTGAATTTATTATCTATATTTGGAACAACCAGTTTTTCCATAAACCTTTTTATAAAGGTTGATTTTCCTGTTCTAACCGGTCCAACTACACCAATATAGATGTCTCCTTCAGTTCTTTCAGAAATATCTCTGTATATATCGAACTTATCCACCAAATTTACCTCCTTTACAAAATATTAAAATTATATATTTGTATCAATATAGTGCTTAAGCATAAAGCCTAGGCTACCTATAAGATTAAAATATAGTCCACTTTATGCATAAATCTAATCCCTTTATTAGTATATATATGATTTTAGTCTTTAATATTATGACATGGGTATAAAAAAAAGACATACACGTTGTATGTCTTTACCAAAGAAATTGGTCTTCATTTACAATATCTTCAATTTCATGAGTTTTATCTCTAAGCATTAAGTTAACTACAGAATTTTTCACATTTGCATCCTCATAAAGAACTTTGTATATTTCTTCTGTTATAGGCATAGTCACATCATATTTTCCAGAAAGCTGATATGCAGCTTTAGTTGTCTTAATTCCTTCAACTACCATACCTATTGATTTGGTTGCCTCTTCTAGAGTATATCCTTGTCCTATTAAAATACCAGCTCTTCTGTTTCTACTGTGCATACTTGTGCAGGTTACAATTAAATCTCCAATTCCTGATAATCCTGCAAAAGTCATTTTGTTAGCACCCATTGCCTCACCAATTCTCGCTATCTCTACAAATCCTCTATTCATTAATGCAGCCTTTGTATTATCACCATATCCAAGCCCATCTGAAATTCCTGCTCCTAGGGCGATAATATTTTTCAATGCTCCCCCAAGTTCTACACCTATTACATCTGGATTAGTATATACTCTAAACTTAGGAGTCATAAATATATCCTGAATATATTCTGCAATGTGTTTTTTAGCAGAAGCCGCTACCAATGTAGTTGGTATGTCTCTAGCAACCTCTTCAGCATGAGAGGGTCCTGATAAAATAGCATATTCTATTTCTGGTATTTCTTCTTTTACTATTTCAGAAATTCTCAGCAGTGTGTCAACCTCTATTCCCTTAGCTACATTAACTATAATAGCCTCTTGATTTAAATGATTCTTTATAGACCTTAAAACCTCTCTAACCCCATGAGTTGGAACTGCCGAAACTATTACTTTTTTATCCTTAACTGCCTTTATAATGTCATTTGTAGCATTAATATTGTTTGGTAATAGTACACCTTGTAAATATTTTAAATTTTCTCTTGCTGTATTTATTTCTTCACATTGATTATTATCTCTTACCCATAAATCTATATTAAAGCCTTTCTTTGCAAGAACTATAGCAAGAGCTGTTCCCCAGCTTCCTCCACCAAGTATACAAATATTTTTCAACTTTAGTTCACTCCTTGTTAATGTGCTTTTTGCCCTAGCTTCGATTCGTTTCCACTAATTAGTCTTTTAATATTACTTCTGTGTCTAAAGACAGCCATTAGAGATAGAATAATAGTAAAAATAATAAAATTAATATCAAAAGGTCTTATCAATATAAGAGATAGTATTGGTAAAAGTGTCATAGCTGTAATAGAGCCTAAGGATACATATTTAGTCATAATAACTATTATTATTCCTATTACAATGCATATTAATGCTATCTTGTAATTAATAGTTAATGCCACTCCTATAGTAGAAGCTACTCCTTTTCCGCCTTTAAACCTTAGTACTATAGGCCAATTATGACCTACAACCACAAAAACTCCTCCTATATATCCTCCTATATCTCCTAGAATCATTCTTCCAATAATTACTGCTAGTACTCCTTTTAGTGCATCAAATAAAAATGTTGCTGCAGCCAGCTTTATTCCAAATACTCTTAAAGCATTAGTTGCCCCTGCATTTCCGCTTCCATGCATTCTAATATCAGTTTTCTTAAATATTTTTCCCAATATATAAGATGTAGCAAAGTTTCCTAATAAATAGCTGATAATTGCTATAATTATGGTGTTAATCAAGACTAATCCTCCTTTTCTCCTTTTTCACGGAACTCAAATTGTATAGGTGTCCCTTCAAATCCAAAAGATTGTCTAATCTGATTTTCAAGGTATCTAGCATATGAAAAATGCATTAATTCTTTATCATTAATAAATATGACAAACTTAGGAGGTTTAATACCTACTTGTGTACCATAATATATTTTTAATCTTTTCCCTTTATCAGAAGGTGGTTGATTCATTAGTACCGCTTCACCAATAATATCATTTAATGTGCCTGTAGGTATTCTCATGGAATGATTATTGGAAACTACCTTAATTAAATCCAATAATTTATTAACTCGTCGACCTGTTTCAGCTGAAATAAACATAATAGGCGCATAGCTCATAAAAGATAAAGTTCTTCTCATGTCTTCTTCAAATTTTAAATAAGTATTAGTTTCTTTCTCAACTAAATCCCACTTATTGACAGCTATTATTGCAGCCTTACCATTGTCATGTGCGTATCCTGCTATCTTAGTATCTTGCTCAGAAATTCCTTCTGTAGCATCTATAACTACTATGCATACATCTGCTCTTTCTATGGCTGTAAGTGACCTTACTACACTGTATCTTTCTATATTTTCATTTATTCTCTTTCTTTTTCTCATCCCTGCAGTATCAATAAAAACATATTCGTCTTCACCATGAGTAAAATATGTATCTATTGCATCTCTTGTAGTTCCAGGGATATCACTTACTATAACTCTTTCTTCACCTAGAATTTTATTTATTAGAGATGATTTGCCTACATTCGGCTTTCCAATAACCGCAACCTTAATAACATCCTCATTATATTCTACATCTTTATCTTCTGGAAAGTGCTTTACAACTTCATCTAACAAATCACCTAATCCTAATCCTTGTCCTGCAGAAATTACAATTGGAGAGCCTAAGCCTAATTCATAGAATTCATATATAGTATCTGGTGTTTTTGGAGTATCTATCTTATTTACAACTAACAAAATTTCTTTATTAGCCTTTCTAAGCATATTGGCTACTTCTTTGTCAGTAGAGGTTATGCCTTCTAATCCATCTACAACAAAAAGAATAACATCTCCCGTTTCTATGGCTATTTCAGCCTGTCTTCTCATTTGAGACATAATGATATCATCGCTAGCTGGCTCAATTCCACCAGTGTCTATCATTGTAAAGTACTTATTTAGCCATTCACCCTCTGCATATATTCTATCCCTTGTTACTCCAGGTTTGTCTTCAACAATCGATATTCTTCTACCTGCAATTTTATTAAAAAGTGTGGACTTACCCACGTTTGGTCTTCCAACTATTGCAACAATTGGTCTAGACATATCTTCACCTCTTCTCATTTATTAAAATGTTAATAAGCTTAGTACCATCAACATCTGATATAATAACTTTTGTATTTAAGCTTTTTTCAATATCCTCTACGGTGGTGTCATCTAAAAAAACTTTTTCATCTCTTTTAAGCATAGAACTAGGTAGAATTAAACCATCTCCCATTTCATACTTATCTAGCTGTTTTATTAGATCTCTACCTGTTACCAGTCCTGATACAGTAATGGTTTCTCCAAAGAAATCATTTTTTATAGGAATTACCCTTAAGCTAAGCCCCTTTATTTTCATCATAATCATGCTTGCAACCTCTTTAACAAAGTCAGAAGCAAGAGTTCCTGTTGCTATAACATAGCTTCTATTTAGTTCAAAACCTTTACTAACATCCATTAAGGCTTCTTGTATTTCTTGATGAAAGGATCTAATTAGCCCTACTCCATTTTCATACTGTGGGAATCCTTCGTACTCCTCATAGCTTGGAACTTCTCTTTTCCCAACAACATAGAATTCATCAGAAGCAAAAACAAATCTTGTATCAATACTATCTAAATACTCCTTCTGTCTTTTATTAATAAATTCTAAAAGTTCATTAGCAGTTTCAACACTATATGTACTTAATTTAATTAAATCTTTTCTATATTTCGTTAATCCTACTGGAACTACTGCTACACTTGAAACATTAGGATGTAGGGCTGACAAGTCCCTTAGAGTTCGTTCTAGATTATCTCCATCATTTATACCTGGGATAAGAACTATTTGGCAGTTCATATCAATCCCTGCATCACTAAACCTCTTTAAAATTTCATAAGCCTTCCCTGCATTTTTATTATTTAGCATTTTTGCCCTTAGCTCTGGATCAGTAGTATGTACAGATATATTTATTGGACTCAGTCTGTACCGAATAATTCTATCTATTTCTTCATCATTTAGATTTGTTAATGTAATGAAATTTCCTTGCAAAAATGATAGTCTGGAGTCATCATCCTTAAAATATAATGTTTCTCTCATCCCTTTAGGAAGCTGATCAATAAAGCAAAAAATACATTTATTTCTACAATTTTTCGCCTTATCAATAAGGGGATTAGTAAAAGTAATCCCTATGTCTTCATCATAGTCTTTTTCTATTTCTAGCTCCCACAGTTCTCCATTCTTTTTAAATATATTCATAGTAACAAAATCTTCAGTAATTAAATATTTATAATCTATAATATCAGTTACTTTATTATCGTTTATAGATACAAGTATATCTCCTGATTCAATGCCAAGTTCTTCTGCTATGCTATTTTTATTTACATTATCTATTATATTTTTCCCATCATAATAGATATCTACTTCATAATTATTTGATTCCATACTATCTCCTTCTATCTAAAATTTTAAATTCCCTATTTGTATTTGGAATGATATCTGCTTTTAGTACTTGGTATTAATATTATATCATGATTATCCTACCATTGTATATATACTTAAATCATTATAGCATAATCAAATAATTTGTGCTTAAAATAAATTAAGTAATAATATATTCAATTTGAAAAAATAAGGTATAATGAGGAAATCATTATACCTTATTTTTTCAATGTCTAACTATTACATAACATCCATTTTCTAAATCATGTATCATCCCGGTAGTTATTTTTGATATGAATAAAGCTATTCTCTTTTGTTCTTCAATATCCCCTACATAAAATGTAGATACACTTCCCCCTGAAACTGCTTTTTCATCTGTAGTTATTATGGCTATTATAGTATCTTTTATACCTATGTCCATACAGTTCACCCCTTTTAATCAGCAGCTTTTCTCCCAACATAAGATTGTAGTGGCTTTCGTTTAGAGCTTTCTAAGACTATGGTATTTTTTACTGCCTCTACAAGGCATTCTACATCTGGTTCAAGAGCAACTATCACCATGACCACATTACCTGTATGAGGATCTCTTCTTGCTATTGGAGTAAAATCAGGCTCATCAACATCCTTTCTTAACCCTAAAAGAACTGCAGCATTATGTACTATAGCCTGTCTTTGTCCTATATTAGAAAGAGTTGTAACTCCATTTTCATTATGGGGAGTAATCTGGACTGCAATACCATTTTTTAAGTATATCTCCCTTGACGCTTCAAAGCCTATATTCATTATTACTATATCATTTACTAACAACAGAGCTCCATTGAATGATATATTAGCTGGTTTTACTTCTGCAATTTCTTCTATGGTTTGTCTAGATATTGCTTTATTAAGTAGATAAAAGGCAATAGCTCCTGTACATCCACCAATTATTATAGAATATATTTTAATTAATCCAATTTTATTAAATGTGTAGATTGCTATACTTGCAATCAAGGATACAAGCATTGTAACATAATTCCTAGCTTCAAAGGCCTTTGCTATATCTTCTATATATGCTGTTCCTCTTTGAACAAGTTCAGTTGGTTCAATGTTATCTAAGCTCTGTCTTTCAAGATTCCTTACATCTCTAAATTGTTGAGCAGCAAGCGCCAAAAAGGTCACCGCTCCAAACTCACTTTCTACAATTGCAGGTAATGCAACAGAACCTAAAGCAGAAGCTATAATGCCTAGTGTAAGGTGTGAAAAGACACCTTGAGGGTAGCTAGGATATTGTCTATAATCTACTCTTAGCATTGATGCTCTAGATACAAAGCCAATAACAATAGATGGTATTAGAATATAATCATATTTAAACAATTAGTCACCTACTCATATTCACATTCTTTTAGTATTATTTATAATTCCCTTAAATAGCCCTTATATTCTAGTTGAATAAAAAAGAAAAAGGTATTATAAGACTTATAATCTTATTCATACCTTTTTTATCTATTATATTTCTAATTTTTAATATAGTGGGAATCTATCACATAAAGATTTAACTAAGCCAGCTAATGTTTCAGCATCTGTCTTCTCTTCCAGGGTTAGTTTAATTATTTCTGCTATCTCTTTCATATCCTCTTCTTTCATACCTCTTGTAGTTACTGCTGGAGTTCCAATTCTAAGACCACTAGTTATAAAAGGACTTTCTGTTTCAAATGGAATAGTGTTTTTATTAGTAGTTATTCCAATATGGTCTAATAATGCCTCTGCCTTTTTCCCAGTCAAGCCTTTATTTCTAACGTCTACAAGCAATAAGTGATTATCCGTTCCTCCAGATACTAATCTAAAGCCTTTTTCAATAAGATTATCGGCTAATGCCTTGGCATTTTTCAATACTTGTTTTTGATAATCTTTAAAGTCATCTTCTAAAGCCTCCTTAAAGCTAACTGCTTTAGCTGCAATAACATGCATTAATGGACCACCTTGAATACCTGGGAATATTGCTTTATCAATATCTCTTGCATATTTTTCTTTACATAGAATAGCTCCACCTCTAGGACCTCTAAGAGTTTTATGAGTTGTGGTAGTCACAAAGTCTGCATAAGGAACTGGGTTTGGATGCAGGCCAGCAGCGACTAGACCTGCTATATGAGCCATATCAACCATCAAATATGCTCCTACTTCATCAGATATTTCTCTAAACTTAGCAAAGTCAATTATTCTAGGATATGCACTAGCTCCTGCAACTATTAGCTTAGGCTTTTCTCTTAATGCAATTTCTCTTACCTCATCATAATCTATAGTTTCAGTTTCTTTATTTACTCCATAGGCAATAAAGTTGTAATATGTACCAGAAATATTTACTGGACTTCCATGAGTCAAATGACCTCCATGGGAAAGATTCATGCCTAGAACCTTATCTCCCGGTTTTAAAACTGCAAAGTATACTCCTAAATTTGCATTGGCTCCAGAGTGAGGTTGAACATTAGCATGTTCAGCACCAAAGAGTTTCTTCAGCCTGTCCCTAGCAAGGTCTTCAGCTATATCAACATACTCACACCCTCCATAATATCTCTTGCCGGGATAGCCCTCAGCATATTTATTTGTTAATTGACTACCCATGGCTTCCATTACTGCTTTAGTCACGAAATTTTCTGATGCAATAAGTTCTATTTTACTCCTTTGTCTTTCTGTTTCTTGTTCAATAACTTTCATAATTTCCAGGTCATAATCTCTAAGATTGCTAAAATCCATAATCATTTGTCTCCTTTCTTTTTATGTAGTTAGTGTTTAACGTATTGAATATTTAATATTTTCATATATAATATACCATTAATAAAAGATATTATAAACATTTATTATTAGTTTTTAATAAATTAGGTCAAAAATCAAAATATATACTATTTGCTTTATTATTAATATTTTTCTATAATTTAGTTTGATATAATAAAAACATAAATATATATTATAAAGGCTGGTGATAATTTGAGCAGAAAAAAGGAAGCTAATAAATTATTAAGTATGGCTATTCTAGCTGGAAAAATAATGCTTGAAAATGGGGCTGAAACATATCGTGTAGAAGATACTATTACAAGAATATGTAAATCTAGAGATTATGTTACTTATGCAGAGCCTTTTGTCATACCTACAGGAATACTTATGGCAATTGGATGTGAAGATGATATCATGACTTATATCCAAAGGACAAAGTCTAAAACAACTGATTTAAATAAAATAACTTTAGTTAATGAGTTTTCTAGAAATTTTGTCAACTCTCATATGTCTGTAGATGAAGGTTTTGAATGTTTGAAAAAAATAGATGAAGTAAAGGCTTACTCTAGTATAATTAATATTATTTTTGGTGGAATTGCTGGTGGTTTTTTTTCACTTCTATTTGGTGGTACATTTAAGGATTTTGTCAGTGCTTTCTTAATTAGCATAATTGTTGTAACTACAAGTAAAATGCTTAGTAAAATCAATATGATATATTTTATTAACAATTTTGTTGCCGCTGCTATTGCTACAATTTTTGCTATTTTAACTGTTAAAATAGGTCTTGGAAATAATATGGATAGGATAATAATTGGAACAATAATGCCTCTAGTACCTGGTTTAGCTATAACTAATGCTACTAGAGATTCTATGCTTGGTGATTTTTTAGCAGGTATGTCTCGTGGAATTGAAGCTATAATAGTTGCATTATCTATTGCCTTTGGAGTAGGTCTAATTCTAGTATTGTATCATGGAGGAATATAAATATGTTTTTTCTTAAACAATTCATTTATGCACTTTTATCTACGGTTGGCTTTGCAGTATTTTTTAATATACCAAAAGACGCTGTATTTATTTCTAGTTTAAGTGGTGCAATAGGTTGGACAGTATATCTTGTATCTAAAAGTACCTTTTCCTCTCCAATTGCAGGTACGTTTTTGGCTGCTGTGTCCGTAGGTTTATTAGGTGAGTTCATGGCTAAACGCTTTAGAAAGCCAGCTACAATTTTCATAATACCAGGTATTGTTCCCTTAGTACCAGGTGCAGGAATGTATTATACTATGTTGGCAATTATTGAAAAAGATTTTACAAATGCAGCTAATCTAGGGAGCGAAGCCATTTTCATTGCTCTTTCAATTGCAATAGGTGTTATAATACCTTCCTCTGTAATGAGAGCTATAGTTAAACAGAAATAGGCTAATCTTAACCTTATATAATTTATTAGATGATATTAATTTTATATTTTGCATTACTATAAACCACATAATAAAGAAAAGCTTCTATTAGTCCTATTAAAGTTTAAGAAGCTTTTCTTGAGTCACTGCATAAGCAAGTAGTTACTTTATGTTTCTATTATTTCAGCTCATTATTAAATTATAATATCTTAAGCCATCATTAGCTACTTAGTATATTTTAGCATAGTGTCTATAAGACTGTCTAATGCTTCGTCTTCCCCATTACTTTCAATGTAGTTCTTCAAGCAATCCTTCATATGGCTTTCAAGAATTAATCCTCCAACTTTGTTTAGAGCAGCTCTAGCAGCTGCAACTTGAATCAGAATATCTCCACAATATTTCTCTTCACTTATCATTCTTTGAATTCCTTTAATCTGTCCTTCAATTCTTCTGAGTCTTTTTATAATGTTATCATTTTCATTAATTACCTTCATCCTCCCGCCCTCCATAAGCAAAATATAATAAACTTATTGTTATTTAGTAATTATACTAATCATTTCAATAATCTCTTTGTTATTTTTCCTAACCTTAGCATCAATTATTTTTAAGACTACATATGATAATCCTAAAAAAACTAGGCCTACAACAAAACCATATGTTTCATAATTTTCATAACCTTTAGATTTAAAAACAGTTATTCCTCCTGCAATACCTGCTATCATGGCCAATAATGGGAAAAGATATACAATAAATGCTGTTTTTAAGATTTGGCTTGCACTCGCCCTAAGCTCTACATAGTCTCCTGGCTTTGCACCAAGAGTATTTTTTATTTCTAATTCTACTCCATTAGTATTGCAGCTTGAGCCGCAAGAAGAACAGCTGCCACCACAGGCAGAAACCCTATTCACAACTACTCTTGCCATATCATTTTTAGTATTAATAACAAATCCTATCTGTTCCATTTCTTAACCTCCAACTAATTAACGGTGTATATTATTAATACCCAATATGTCCTTAATAACCTCAGACGCAATAATTATACCAGCAACTGATGGAACAAAGGAAACACTACCAGGTGTTTGTCTACGTACTGTAGAAGCTCCTCCTTTGTTTGGGCATATACAGTCAATATCGCTACAATCTTCTTCAAGATTTAAAGGTACTATAGGAGTTTCCCTTGAATAAACCACCTTTAGACTTTTGACACCCCTGTTTCTTAACTCTTTTCTCATTACCTTAGCTAAAGGACATACACTTGTCTTATAAATATCTGATACTTCAAGCATAGTAGGATTTAATTTGTTTCCAGCGCCCATAGCACTAATTATTGGGATATTTTTGCTTTTACACCTCTGGATTAAATCTAACTTTGATGAAACCATATCTATAGCATCTATTACGTAAGAGTAATCTTCTTTAAGTAGTCTCTCTGCCCTATCCATATTATATAATTCCTTAAATGCTATAACATTTACATCTGAATTAATATCTAATATACGTTCCTTCATAGCCTCTACTTTAGGCTTACCAATTGTATTTCTGTTAGCATGGATTTGTCTATTTATGTTAGTTAGGCATATATGGTCATGGTCAACTAGAACTAAAGAACCCACTCCGCTTCTAGCAAGTGCTTCTACAGCAAAAGTTCCTACTCCTCCAATGCCAAAAACAGCAATCTTGCTTTCTTTGAGTTTTTGTAAACCCTCCGATCCAATTAACATTTCTGTCCTTGAAAAAGCATGCAGCATATATTACAGCTCCTTAAAATCAATTTATATCATATTAATTATTCAACAAATAAATCATAGCATAGTTTAATCTATCCATCAATCTATAGATTTATATCAAAAACTCAATATTTTAATAGAAACTAAAATATTGAGCTTAAAGAGTGTATCTTTATTTAATTATACTTTATATAATAATTCTCTTACTCATTGGATATAGTGCTTACATGTATTTCTTTAAGCTGTTCTTCCCCTAAAATAGTTGGTGCATTTGTTAATAGGCAGGTTGCACTCTGAGTTTTAGGGAATGCTATAACATCTCTAATATTGTCGCTACCTGTTAGAAGCATTATTAATCTGTCAAAGCCATAAGCTATTCCACCATGTGGTGGTGCTCCATATTTAAATGCTTCTAATAAAAATCCAAACTTATCCCAAGCTTCTTCCATAGAAAAGCCTAATGCTTTAAACATTCTCTCCTGTAGCTGGGAATTGTTTATTCTAATGCTACCACCACCGATTTCATCACCATTAATAACTATATCATAAGCTTTTGCTCTTACCTTTTCTGGTGAGGTTTCTAATAGCTCTATATCTTCATCTACTGGATGAGTAAAAGGATGGTGCTTTGCAACATATCTGTTTTCTTCCTCATCAAATTCGAATAGAGGAAACTCTGTTATCCAAACTAGCTTATATTCATTATTATTGATAAGATTTAACCTTTTTGCTACTTCTACTCTCAAGCTACCCAGAGATGCAAAAACTACAGATGGCTTATCTGCAACCATTAAAATTAAATCTCCTTCTTTAGCTTCCATCTTAGATATTATATTATTTAACTCTTCTTCTGATAAAAACTTAGCTATTGGCGATGTTACTCCCTCATTAGTTAGCTTAATCCAGGCTAATCCTTTAGCACCGTAAGTTTTAACAAAATCCTCAAGCTGTGATATATTCTTTCTTGTAAACTCATCACCATATCCATTTATATTTATAGCTCTAACATCCCCGCCATTTTTTATAGTATCACTGAATACCTTAAATTGGCTATCCTTAACTATATCTGATAGTGGTTTAATCTCAAATCCAAATCTTAAATCTGGTTTATCTGAACCAAATCTATTCATAGCTTCATCATAAGTCATTCTGGCAATTGGTAGAGATATTTCAACTCCTTTTATTTCTTCAAATATTTTATATATAAGTTTTTCATTCATAGCTAAAACATCTTCTATGTCTACAAAAGACATTTCAATATCTACTTGAGTGAATTCTGGCTGTCTATTAGCCCTTAAATCCTCGTCTCTAAAGCATTTTACTATTTGATAGTATCTATCCATGCCTGATACCATTAAAAGCTGTTTAAATAATTGTGGCGACTGAGGCAATGCATAAAACTTTCCTGGGTTAACCCTGCTAGGTACTACATAATCTCTTGCCCCCTCTGGAGTAGGTTTGGTTAGCATTGGTGTCTCAACTTCCACAAAATAATTTTCATCTAAAAATTCTCTAATAATTTTAGCTGTTTTATGTCTTATTTTTAAATTGCTTTGCATTGAGGGTTTTCTTAAATCCAAATATCTATATTTTAAACGCATAGCTTCTGCTACATCATCATTATCCTTTATATATATAGGTGGTGTTTCTGATTCATCTAAAATTTTAAGCTCTTCAACAAATACCTCTACCTCGCCAGTTGGAAGCTCTTTGTTTATTGATTGTCTTTTATAAACTTTACCTCTAAGGGCTAATACATATTCACTTCTTATTTTTTCAGCTTTATTAAAGGTATCTTCTGACACATTGCTGTCAAATACTACCTGTGCTATCCCTGAGGTGTCTCTTAAATCAACGAATATTAGTGAACCTAGATTTCTTCTTCTTTGAACCCAACCCATCAAAGTTACTTCTTGTCCTTCATTATCTATTCTAAGGCTACCACACATATGTGTTCTTCTTAGTTTGCCCATTGCCTCTCCCATTCTATTGCCTCCCTAATTTAGATTTTAATTCATCTATTAAACTCATTAAAGTCACTTCTTCTTGGGCTCCGGTCTTCATGTTTTTAAGTGACACTACTCCCTTATCTACTTCATCATCTCCAATTACTATAGTGTACTCTGCCTCTAGCTTATCAGAATATTTGAATTGAGCCTTTATGCTTCTACCTAAATAATCCTTATCAGCTGATATACCACTTTTTCTTAGATTATTTAACAATTTATAGGCTTCTTTATCAGCCTTTTCGCCTATTGTAACAATGAATATGTCTAATCCTTCTTCTTTAGGTATTTCTATCCCATTATTTTCTAGGGTCAATAAAAGTCTTTCTATACCCATACCAAAACCTACAGCTGGTATAGATGGTCCTCCAAGCTCTTCTACAAGCCCATCATACCTGCCCCCTCCACAAACCGTGCTTTGTGAACCAATTTCATTAGATATAAATTCAAATGCTGTTTTAGTATAATAATCTAAGCCTCTAACAATCTTTGGATCTACCCTATATTCAATCTCTGCTATATCTAGATATTCCTTTACTTTTGCAAAATGTTCATTACATTCATCACACAAATAATCAATCATTAAAGGAGCATCCTTTATTTCAATCTGACATTTTTCATTTTTACAATCTAGTATTCTCATTGGATTTTTGTCATATCTAGATTGACAAGTTCCACATAGACTATCTAGTTTGTCTTTCAAAAACTCTCTTAATTTTGTATTATATTCTGGTTTGCATTTTGGGCAACCAATACTGTTTATATTAAGTTCAATACCCTCTACACCGAGAGCTTTATAAAAATTGTATACTAGATTAATTACTTCTACATCTATGGCAGGATGATTGCCCCCAAAAACCTCTATTCCAAACTGATGAAACTCTCTGAGTCTACCAGCTTGCGGTTTTTCATAACGATAACATGGGGTAATATAGAAGTATTTAAGAGGCATGGGACCAGAATATAGCTTATGCTCAATCAGTGATCTAACTACGGGCGCTGTTCCTTCAGGTTTTAATGTTATACTTCTACCAGCTTTGTCTTCAAAGGTGTACATTTCTTTTTGCACTACATCAGTAGTCTCTCCTACTCCTCTTTCAAAAAGTTCTGTATGCTCAAACACTGGTGTTCTTACTTCTTTGTATCCAAATTCCTCACATACTTGTCTGAATTTTTTTTCTAGATATTGCCATTTATACGATTCTGTTGCTAACACATCCTTTGTGCCTTTTGGTGCTCTTGTTAACATACTATCCCTCCTTAAAGATATTAAATTTATATAAATAAAAACACCTCTGTCCTAGCCAAACATTTTGACAGGGACGAGAGGTGTTATTTCCCGCGGTACCACCCTTGTTGAATATGTGAACATATTCCACTTTAAAACCGTTAACGCTGGTTTGCGAATAAGCCTACTAAAATTTCAGCCTATCTACTCCAGGATGTCTTCATTAAATATTAGTATCGATTTCCACCAGCATCGACTCTCTATAACTAATTGATTTAACTACTCTTTCCATTCACAGTATTTATATATTGTTTATTATTATAATTTAAGTAAATATTTATGTCAATGCTTTTATATACTTTTCTTTTCTCCGTATCATTTCTTCAGTTCTAGATAAATATTCTCTTAAATCTTTTAAATTTGGTACTCTCTCTATTCTATTTTCCTTTGGAAAATAAAACTTAGATACTCCTCCTGCCCCTACTGCAATAATTGTTTGTTTTTCTTCCATTATTAAAATATTATATATGCATTCTTTACCAGCCTTAGAATACCCTATATTCTCAAAATTTCCTAATATTTGTTTTTGCCTATACATATAATAAGGATACATTCCCATTTTATCTGCATAGTCTCTAGTAATATACAACATTTCTTCAATAGTACTCTGTGCCGCTAGTGAATACTCCTGTAAATTTTCTTTTAATCTTGAGCTTCTCTTTATTGCCATAGTATGAACTGTAAGGTTTTCTGGATTTAATTTTATTATTTCCTTCATAGTTGCTTCTACCTCTTTAGGCCCTTCTTCGGGTAAACCAACTATAATATCCATGTTAACAGTATTAAATCCAATCTTTTTAGCTAATTTAAAGGCGTCTATAATTTCCTTTGATGTATGTTTTCTCCCTATTAGAGATAATGTCTTATCCCACATGGTTTGGGGATTTATGCTTATTCGTCTTATATTATTTTCTCTAAGCATTATAAGCATTTCTTTATTGATAGTATCTGGTCTGCCTGCTTCCACCGTAAATTCTCTAATATTATTTTCTCCAAAAATATCTTGAATTTTATTAATTATTCTTTGAAGATTTTGTATAGGCAAGGAGGTTGGTGTTCCTCCCCCAATATATACTGTATCAATCATACTATTTTTTAGAAGCTTACTTGTTTCATTTATTTCATATATGAGCCTATCAGTATATATATCTATTAAGTTACTGTACTTACTTATTGGATTTGATAAAAATGAACAATATAAACATTTTGTAGGACAAAATGGAATATTAACATATAAGCTAAATCTGTTATATTCATTGAAATCTACAACATTTCTTTCTACTGTAGCAATATGAAGTATAAGGCTTGCTTTTTCTTCACTTAGCTTGTATTCATTTGTTAAAATATTTATTATGTGATTGCTTTTAATATTTTTGTCTAACAATTCATGGACTATTTTTGTAGGCCTAATGCCAGTAAGAATACCCCAGGGAACCTTTATAGTATTAATCTTAGATAATGCATTATAAATTGACTGCTTAATAGCAATTTTATATATTTTAATATTATCATTATCTTTAATATCTATTTTGCTTATATCATCTATGACATTATTAGTAATAGTTTCACCATATTGAAGGACCCTGGTTACAACTGAGGTCTTATCCAAGGTATCAGATAATAGGCTAACTATCAAAAGGCTTTGATTGTCAATCAAAGCCTTGTTCTCAATAAATTTTATTTCTGTATTAAAGTAAAATACTTTAATTAACTCACTTACTTCATATCTATAATCATGACCTTCTAAATAAACATAAATCATTTTCATTCCCCTTGTGTTTCTACATCATATTCACTGCATAAATTAGACAAATGAGCTTTGGGAATTCTTAACTCATTAGCTAACTCCTCGTCACTTAGTCCTATTTCCTTTAATCTAATTATATCTAGAGAATTTATATCCCTTAATAAATCAACATCTTTGTTACTATATTTAAATGTTTTCATATGAAACCTCCCAAAGTTATTTGTTATTATTGTTTCTCTTATCTTTGAGAGTATTCTTATGTTTTATTTTCTTACAAAAGGGTTAGTTCTTTTCTCTGCATTTATTGTAGTAGCAGGTCCATGTCCTGGCAAAATAATGGTCTCATCGTCATATATCAATATTTTATCATTAATTGAATCAATAATAGTATCATATGAGCCCCCATAAAGGTCAGTTCTGCCTATTGAACCTTGAAACAATGTATCTCCTGTAAGTATATAATTATCTACCTTTAAGCATATTCCACCTATTGTATGTCCAGGAGTATGAATTACCTTTATATTTAAATTACCTACTTTTATTACATCACCATCTTTTAAAAGCCTATCTAGCTTTATACTTATCTTATCCATATACATTGTAGAAGAAAGGTTTAGCTTAGGATCGTTTAACATTTCTTCTTCTTTTTCATGAGCATAAACTGGGCACTTAATTTCTTTTAAAAAACCCGGTACTCCTGCTATGTGGTCTCCATGACCATGAGTTAAAACAATACAGTTAATTTTAAAGCCTTCCCTTTTAGATTTTTTAATTATCTCTTCTGGTTCGCCACCTAAATCTACAATCATAGCTTCTTTAGTATCTTCGCATATTATTATATAACAATTTGCCCCATATACTCCTAATGGTAATCTTTCAACAATCATTGATTAACAACCTCCTAAAAATCTTTCTTGCTATCAATTATTATGGTTACGGGCCCATCATTTATTAAGGATACATCCATATGCTCTCCAAAGACACCGGTTTTAACATTTATATCATAGGTTCTGCATTTTTCTACAAATTTTAAATACATTTCATTAGCTATTTGAGCTGGTGCTGCATTCATAAAATTTGGTCTTTTCCCTTTTTTCAGGTCCCCAAATAGTGTAAATTGCGATACTACAAGTAGCTCTCCCTTAACATCTAACAAGGAAAGATTCATCTTATCATTTTTATCTTCAAATATCCTAAGATTAACTATCTTATCACATAAATACTCCATATCCTTGTCTGTATCATCGTGCCCAACACCTAATAATACTAGAAGTCCTTTATTGATTATACTTACCATTTCTTCGTTTACTCTAACATTGGCTGTTGAAACTCTTTGTACGACTGCTCTCATGTATATCTCCCTTCTAAGTTATCACCCTGTATACATCCATTACTCCTTCGAGTCTTTTTATTTTTCTCATTAGTTCTTTTAATTGATCTATATCTTTAATCTCAAGTATCATGTTAATTAGCGCTGTCTTTTCCTTATTAGTCCTCGCATTAAGAGATGTTACTGTTAATTGCATGTTTGTAAGCAACTGTGTAATTTCTGTTAATAATCCTGATCTATCTGTGGCTTTTATTTGTATTTCAGCTTGATAAGAGGTTTTCTTATCATCATCCCATTCTACTTCAATAAATCGCTCTTGTATTTCTAAACTTTGAGCATTTGGACAATCCTTTCTATGAACTGACACTCCTCTTCCTCTAGTTATATATCCCACAATTTCATCTCCAGGTACGGGACTACAACACTTTGAAAATCTTACTTTAATATTATCTACTCCTTTTACAGATATACCTTGAGTTGGCTTGTAATCTTTTCTAATAGGTGTAGATATTTGTTTAGCAATTAATTCCTTTTCATCAATTTTCTGTTTATAATATTCTTTATAGTATTCTTTTAGCTTGCTTAGTACTTGGTTTATAGTTATGCTCCCATATCCAATTGCAGCAAATAAATCATCTATATTATTTAAGCTTACCTTCTTGGCGATAGATCTTAGCCAATCCTCTTTCAATAGTTCTGTTAATTTGTACCCTTGTCTTTTTGCTTCTTTTTCTAATAGCTCTTTACCTTTATTAATATTTGCTTCTCTGCCCTCTTTTTTAAACCACTGTCTTATTTTACTTTTAGCTTGGCTGCTTCTTACTATTTTTAACCAGTCTCTACTTGGCCCACTACTATTGGACGAAGTTAATATTTCAATGATATTTCCATTTTTCAATTTAAAATCTAAAGGAACTATTCTACTATCTACCTTTGCACCTACACAGCTATTTCCTACTCCAGTGTGTACTCTGTATGCAAAATCAAGCGGGGTAGAGCCTGCTGGTAAGCTTATTACATCACCCTTAGGAGTAAATACAAAAACTTCATCAGTAAATAAATCTATTTTCAATGATTCCATAAATTCCTTTGAATCTTTTAATTCTTTTTGCCACTCAAAAAGCTGTCTTAGCCATGTAAGCTTATTTTCAAAGCCATCAGTTTTAGTAATACCTTCTTTATATTTCCAGTGTGCAGCAATACCGTACTCAGCAGTTCTATGCATCTCCCATGTACGAATTTGTATTTCAAAAGGCTCTCCCTGTGGACCTATTACTGTTGTATGCAAGGATTGGTACATGTTTGGCTTAGGCATAGCAATATAGTCCTTAAACCTGCCTGGTATTGGTTTCCATAGAGTATGTACAATACCTAAAGCACCATAGCAATCCTTTACTGAGTCTACAATCACTCTTATGGCTGTTAAATCAAAAATCTGCTCAAATAATTTGTTCTGATAAACCATTTTTTTATATATGCTATAAAAGCTCTTAGGTCTTCCACTTATATCGCTTTCTATTTCCATTTCATCTAATTTAATTTTTAGTATTTCAATTACATTTTTGATATATGCTTCCCTTTCTCTTCGTTTTTTTGATACTTTTTCAACTAAATCATAGTATCCTTCTGGATCAATGTACCTTAGAGAAAGATCCTCTAACTCCCATTTGATTGTTGAAATACCTAGTCTATGAGCTATAGGAGCATATATTTCTAAAGTTTCTAATGCTTTTTCCTTCTTTTTTGCATCCGACATATATTCTAAAGTTCTAATATTGTGAAGCCTATCAGCTAATTTTATGATAATTACTCTAATATCTTTTGACATAGCAATTACCATTTTTCTCAGGTTTTCAGCTTGGTTTTCTTGCTTCGTTCTATATTTTAATTTTTTTAATTTAGTTACTCCATCAACTAGATTAGTGACCTCCTCACCAAACTCCTTAGACAATGCTTCATATGTTACGTCAGTATCTTCAAGGACATCATGCAATAGCCCAGCAGCGATTGTAGAGGTATCCATGCTAAGCTCTGCCAGAATCATGGCAACATTAAATGGATGGACAAAAAATCTCTCACCGGAGTTTCTAAGTTGTCCAGCATGTGCAGATTCAGCAAAATTATATGCTTTTATTATTAAATCTAAGTCTCCATGAGGATTGTAATCTTCGATCTTGGCAATTAAGTTTTCTAACAATTCTCTCAACCTCTCACTAAAGTCTAGTTGTGTCTAAAATTATATAAATATAGTATACCAGATTCAAACCTTTACTGAAACAGTTTGGCTAAAAATAAATTGTACTATTTTTACAAAAACAGCCCAAAATATGGGCTGTATATTATTTAAGTATTTGAAAGTGCTATTGGAATTTAACTATTGAAAACACATCATAATCTTGAAGAACACCTTTACCATTGATGTCTTCTAATTCAATAAAGAAACCAACTGACACCACAACGCCACCTAACTGCTCTATCATTTTACATGTAGATAGTGCTGTTCCACCTGTTGCAAGTAGGTCATCGATTACAGCCACTCTTTGTCCTTTTGTTATTGCATCTTTATGCATTTCAAGTTTGTCTGTTCCATATTCTAACTCATATTCAAAGCTAATAGTATCTGAAGGTAGTTTCCCAGGTTTCCTAACAGGTACAAAGCCAACTCCTAGCTCATAAGCAAGAGGCGCACCTATTAAAAATCCACGTGCTTCAGGACCTACTATTACATCTATGTTTTTATTCCTTAATTGTTCTGCCATTTGCAGAATACATTCGCGAAAGGCTTCTTTATCTTTTAATACTGTTGTAATATCTCTAAAATTGATGCCTTCTTTAGGAAAGTCTTTAATACTTCTGATTTTACCTTTAAAATCCATTTTTCTTCCTCCTCTAATTTAAAGATTTTATGTTTTTTTGAAAACTAATTACCTCATTAGCCGCCCTGTAAAGAGCATCGTAAATGGGTACGCTAGTAATATTAATTTTTTCATTAGGCGAATTGAGCATTTTTACAAAAATATAACTATCTTTAATTATATAATCAACTAATTTTGCTTCTTTTAATATTCTTAAAATAGCATTAAATCTAAAACTACTAATATGTATATTAGCTCTACTTCTTAAGGAAAACAAGTAACTATCTTCTTTAATCCTAAGAACTTTTTCTTTTCTAGAAATAAATGATTTATATACTAACCTAATCTCATTAATCTCAGGTGTTATGTCTTTAATAAAGCTTTTATTTTTATTAAAATCTTCTTCCACTATTAAAGCTTGTAGTTTAGCTTGTTTAAAAGTTTTTGTAATATTTATAAAATAATCTCTGTTAAAGCACAAATCATATATAATTACATTTTTATATTTCTCCTTATCTATTTGACTTAATGCTGGAACTACAATTATATCACATGGCTTGTATCCTCTAGATAAATTATAAGATATATTTATGTTTCTCACAAAATCTCTGCCTTGATGCTGCATTATGTTAAGTAACCCGGCTAAGTTAAATATATTGTTTATGATAACTAAAATATTATTTTCCTTGTTTAAAGCTTCTATTACATATTTTTTTCTATCTTCTTCATTTATATAATGTAACATATCATTGCTTATATTGAAATCCGTGGATTCATTACATGATTGTCTAATTATTGGCAGTATGGAATCTAAATAATTAATAGAGCTAGTGAGCTTCTCTTCATATGATGTAACAATATCTTTTATTAATAGCTGAACACTTTTCTGCCCTAAATAATCATTTATACTAATCGTTACAACTAAGTCAATTTGTTGGCCAATTTTAATAATATTAGCATAGCTACCATAATTAAATCCAACACAATCTACAGAATAGCCCTCTTTTTCAATAATAAGCTTTAAATGTCTTTCGTCTTTACCAATGGATCTGACTGATTTAACAGTAGCACTATTGAATAGAAAAATTGGACTAGGATTATCTATTCCAAAAGGCTCGAGTGATTTTAGCTCATTAGCAGTATCTATAGAAATATCTTCTATATCAATCAAAGAATCAACTACAGTTTCAGGTATAAAATCAACTTCTTCCAATTCTTCCTCTGCAATTTCATTTATTCTTTTTCTAAACTCTTGAATATTTTGCTTTTTTATCGTAAGACCTGCTGCTTGCTTATGCCCTCCAAATCCAACAAATAATTCCTTACATTTGCTTAAGTTTTCATATAAATCAAAATTCGAAATACTCCTTGCAGAGCCTCTCCCCTCATCATCTTCCAATGAAAGTAGAATACTTGGTCTATGATATTTTTCTGTTAGCCTAGAAGACACAATACCTATAACTCCACTATGCCAATTTTCTGAAGCTAGTACAAGTATTTTATCTTTTTCTAAGTCTAATTCCTCATATATTAACTTTTCAGCCTCCTCTAAAATCTTAGCTTCGATTTCTTGTCTTTTGACATTCTCCTTGTCTAGGATTTTAGCCAAATCTAAGGCTTCTTCATAGGTATTAGAAGTAAAAAGTTCTACTCCATACCTTGCCATTCCTATTCTACCTGCAGCATTGATTCTAGGCCCTATAATGAATCCAATATGTCCGCTTGTAACTTCCTTATTCAGGAGATCAGTAACTTCTAATAAAGCCTTGATACCCAAATTTTGGGTTTGCTTTATCATACTAAGGCCGTTTTTGACAATAATTCTATTTTCTCCAGTTAGAGAAACTACATCCGCAATAGTACCTATTGCAACAATAGGTACTATATTTACATAATCTATTCCTGTATTTAATTCTGATGCTAAGGCCTGTACAAGCTTAAAAGCTACCCCTACTCCAGCTAACTTATTAAAAGGATACTGACTATCTAATCTATTAGGATTAACAACAGCAATTGCGTCTGGTAATATTGACTCACAGGTATGATGGTCCGTTATTATAAGATCTAAACCAATGCCCTTACAATGTTCTGCTACATCAAAAGATTTTATGCCGCAATCAACGGTGATTACCAGTTGTCCACCTTTGCTTTTTATATAATCCATGGCCTCAATATTAAGACCATACCCTTCAGTCATGCGATCCGGAATGTAAAAGTATATATTTTTAGTTAATGCTTTCAGGTAAATAATAAGTATTGATGTACTAGTAACTCCATCTACATCATAATCTCCATATATCCAAATATTTTCGTTATTATGTATTGCCTCGACAATCCTCTTTACTGCTACATTCATGTCGCTTAATAGGAAAGGGTCTAATAAATCTTTAATATCAGGATTTAAAAAGGCTTGAGCATAATCTATACTTGTTATTCCCCTGTTTATCATTACTTTTGAAGTTAATCTAGTGATATTAAGCTTTTTACTTAACTCATCTATAATAATATTATCCTTTTCAGCAATTTTGACTAGACTTTCGAATTTTATCATTTGCTTCACCCACTAAAAAGAAAATACATTTCAATTATATCCTATACTTAAATACTGTTCAATAAGCAAAATGTTATACATTCTCTTCAGTGTTATTTTCTCCTTCAGTGTTAGAAATTCCATCTTGTTCTTTCATAATTTCTTTAGCTTCATTTAGATTCTCATAGCTTTCCATAGTTTTACCCTCTTTCAATATATGGATTTCATTTTCAAGAGACTGTTTATCGCTGTTAAGAGAATTTATTAGCTTTCCTTGTTCTTTTAGTTTCATAGTTAATTTTACTTGTCGTACTAGTCCAAGAAAAGCTACTATTACAGCTCCCAGAGCTGCTGAAACAAAAATTACTATTGCTTGAGATACTTGGACTTTAGCAAAAATAAAGTCAATATTAACACTTCCACCATTTTTAAGTGCGAAAACTGCAACTATAATGGCAAAAAATAAAGATATTATAAATCCAGCTTGCATTTTAATACCTCCTGAAATTAAGTATATTTCTTTATATTTTATTGCTTTTCATTTCTTATGTATATATATTACCATGATAACATTAATTTTAACAAGAATTATCCTTTGCAAAACAATAATATAAAAAAACTGCCTTTAGGCAGTTTTTACATTCTATGAGGATTTACTTTGTCTTTTTCTTTAAACTTAGTTTTTAGAATATACCAAACAGGGCTTGCAATAAATATTGAGGAATAAGTTCCTGCAACAATACCAACAATTAGAGGAAAAGCAAAATCTTTAATTGCATCTACACCTAATATATAAAGAGTAACTATTGCAAGCAATGTAGTAAATGAAGTGTTAATTGTCCTAGTTATTGTTTGAACTATGCTAGAATTAATAACATCTTCATAGCTATTCTTTTTCATTAATTTCAAGTTTTCACGAATCCTATCAAAAACAACTATTGTATCATTTATAGAATAACCCACTATTGTTAGAATAGCTGCAACAAAAGAACTATCTAAAGGAATATTGAAAAGTGCATAAACAGCTATGACAATTAATACATCATGAATTAAAGCTATAATAGCGGCTAAGCCAAATTTAACTTCAAATCTAAGTGTAATATATATTAGCATCCCTAAAGTTGCAATAATTATTGACAACCAAGCCTTTCTTTGAATTTCACTGCCTATAGCAGGTCCAAACTTCTGAGATTGTATTAGGGCATCATTTTCAAGACCGTATTCTTCCTTAAACATTGCAAAAATTTCATTTCTTTCTTTATTGTCAAAATCTAAAGTCGATTTAATTATTACCTCATCTTTATTTGTGCCAGCATGGATAATACTTGCTTTTGTGTCAAAAGTATCGGTTATTCTCCTAACTTCTTCAACTGGAACAGACTTTCCTAAGCTGATTTGCATTAAAGTTCCACCTGTAAAATCTAAGCCATAGTTTAAGCCTGTGGAAAGTCCAAAGCCTAAGCCTATTATAATAACTAATGCAGATATTATAAAAAATATATTTTTTCTTTTAATAAAGTTCATAACATTTCCCCCCTTAAGCACCATAAAGCTTCGTATTTTTTACTAAATTTGTTCCTATGAAGGTTTTCAATAAGAATTTTGTAATAAAAATTGCTGTAATCATTGATGAAGCAATCCCAATAATCAGAGTAACTCCAAAACCTTTAATTGGACCTGCTCCAAAATAAAATAGAACAAAACCAGCAATAAGGGTTGTAATGTTAGCATCTAAAACACTTGATAACGCTCTTTTGAATCCACTATCTACTGAAGCTCTAAGAGTCTTTCCTGTTTTAAGTTCTTCTTTAATTCTTTCGAAGATAACTACATTTGCATCTACTGCCATTCCAATAGAAAGAATTAGCCCAGCAATGCCAGGTAAAGTTAATTTTACCCCTAAGATTATCATTATACCTAATACTATTAGAACATATATTGTTAAACTAATATCTGCTATTAATCCTGGTATTCTATAGACTATAAGCATAAATAAAAATATAAGAGCTAAACCAATTGCGCCTGCCTGTATACTTCTATCTAAGGATTCAAGCCCAAGTGTAGGTCCAATAATAGATGTTCTAACTTCTTTTAGCTCAACTGGTAATGCACCTGCTCTAATTAAGGTTGCAAGTTCACTTGCACTTTGAATGTCAAAACCACCTTCAATAACTGCTCTTCCATCTCTTATAGTAGCTCTCACAACAGGACTTGAAATAATCTGATCGTCTAGCACTATAAAAATGATCTTATCCTGGTCAGCAGTCTTTTCCGCCAATCTTGAAGTAGCTTCTGCAAAGCTATCTGCTCCCTCTTTATCAAACTCTAAAGAAACAACAGGTTCTTCAGCACCAGTGCTTCCTCTTTGAAATGAAACTTCTGACTTTTTTACGTTTTTTCCTGTTACCACTACATTCCCTTCTGCATCAATGAACTGAAGTTGTGCTGTTTTACCAATCATATCAATAGCTTGCTGAGTATCGTTTAATCCTGCAAGCTCGATTCCTATTCTTTTGTTACCTTCTTTTACTAAATTTGGCTCAGATACGCCTAGTCCATCTACTCTCTGTCTTATTATTGCCATTGCTTGTTCCATTTTTTTATCTAGCTCTGCACCTGTTTCATCTGTTTGAGCTTCTAACAATACATAGACTCCTCCTGCTAAGTCAAGCCCTAGCCCTACTTGGTCCCTTGCAGTTTGAATCTTAATCTTTCCTAGGTCCATACCATTTATAGCGCCATAAGCTACTACTCCTACTAGTACAATTATTAATATAAAAACAGTTGTATTCTTAAGGTTCATAATGTTTCCCCCTTCTTTCTTCATAAAATTTATTATACAACCTCTACTACTTTTAAGTCAATAATAACAATATTCATCATTTTTTGTGTTTTTCTGCATATCTCACATAATCTATTGCAGATTGTTTTAGTTGTTCAATTTCTTCACTTGTTAAGCTTCTAGCTACTTTAGCAGGAGAGCCTAAAACTAAAGATCCTGATGGAATTATTTTACCAGGAGTTACTATGCTACCTGCTCCAATTAGTACATTGTCTTCTATCTTAGCACCATCTAGGATAATAGCCCCCATGCCTACAAGTACATTGTTCCCGATTTTACAAGCATGAACTATAGCCTTATGACCTACTGTTACATAATCTCCTATTTCAGTATTTAAATCCTCTGTAATATGAATAACTGATCCATCTTGAATATTTGTAAACTTACCAATTGATATGGAGTTCTCATCTCCTCTTAAAACGCAATTATACCATATACTAGTATGTTCACCTATGTTTATATTTCCAATTACTTCTGCACTTTCAGCAATAAAACAACTTTCATGGATATTAGGTGTTGCTCCTTGGTATTCAATTATCATTTAATATCCTCCTATTTAATATTAGCAGCCACTGATAAGGCACACTCTATTCTTTTCTTCTCCATTTCACATCCAATTGAATAAGGTATAGTTATGTCATTATTAAAATTATATGCATTAGCATGGCAACCACCACTACAATAATATCTTGCCCAACAGCTCTTGCAATCTTCTTTTGAATATACATTTGCATTTTTAAAACTATCCCTAATATCTTTCTTAATGATACCTGTATCTACATCCCCCATCTTAAATTCTTCATCTCCTACAAACTGATGACAAGGGTATAAATCTCCTTCTGGTGTTACTGCTAAATATTCTACTCCTGCACCACAACCTACTACTCTTTTAATGAAGCAGGGTCCATGGTTTAAATCTATCATAAAATGGAAAAAACTAAAACCCTTTCCTTCCTTATTAAGCTTAATATATTCTTTTGATAATTCTTCATATTCTCTTAGGATATCTGATAAATGTTCTTCTAATATTGCATAATCTTCTTCAGGCTTAGCCACTACAGGCTCAACAGAAATACTATTGAATCCCTCTTTGTATAAATTAATCACATCTTTCCCAAAGTCTAAATTGTTTCTAGTAAATGTACCTCTCACATAATATGATTTATTGTCTCTTAGCCTAACAAACTCTAAAAACTTTGGCATTATAACATCATAGCTTCCATACCCATTAATTGTGGGTCTCATATAATCATTGACTTCTTTCCTACCATCTAAACTTAAGACTACATTGTCCATATTTTCATTTATGAATTTCATATTTTCTTTATCTAAAAGAACTCCGTTTGTAGTTATGGTGAATCTAAAAACCTTATTATGTTTTTTCTCTAGCTCTCTTCCATAAGCAACCAATTGTTTTACTACATCAAAGTTCATTAAAGGCTCTCCGCCAAAAAAGTCAACCTCCAAGTTTCTTCTATTGCCAGAATTTCGAACTAAAAAATCTAGTGCTTTTTTCCCTACTTCAAATGGCATAAGAAGCCTGTCCCCATGGAAATCTCCTTGAGATGCAAAGCAGTACTTACATCTTAAGTTACAATCGTGAGCCACATGTAAGCATAATGCTTTAACAATGTTATCTTTATTATATTCAATATCACTAAGGCTCCCTTCTACACTTAATAATAGCCCATTATTAACTAATTCTTGGATTTCGTTATAAGCTTCCATTATTGAATTTTCTTCATATTTAGGCTTTAAAATATTTATAATTGCATTTAATTCATTGTCCTCAAACAAATCAATAATATCCCATACCAAATCATCTACTACATGAACTGAACCACTATTAATATCTAGGATAATTTTTCTATCATTCAGTTCAAATTTATGTGTTTTAGCCATAATTAGCCTCCCTAATTTTCCAAAATAATATATCTACATTGTTATACACAATCTAAATAAAATTAAAAAGCAGTGGTTGCCCACTACTTTTTATGTAACAACAACTTATTTTTCACAGGTTTGATTACCTACTGTACAAGAAGTTTTACATGCTGATTGACAAGAAGTTTGACACTCCCCACATCCATGATTAACAATGGTGTTTTTTAAGTTATGTCCACTGATTGTTTTGATGTGTTTCATATACAATGCCCCCTTAAAAGTATCTATTATAATTTCCACATAAATTATAACACAAAAATACTGTTAAATAAAGGTTTATTTTATGTTAATACCTATCATCCCACCTATAGTACCAATAACCAATGCTATCATTCCCTTTAAAAAGGTATATTTATCTAAAGTAAAATCCTTTATGAATATTACACTTAGAAGAAAAATTATTAGAAAATACGTAACACCTATTAGACCACCACTTATCCAGCCATTTCTGTATGCCTTTCTTGAAGTAAAAATAGAACCTGTTGTAATTCCTAAAATCATAATTATTGAGTTAATTAATGGAATTAATTCCTCTGAAAGCTTTGAATAAGTTAATAAAATTGTAAATAATAACATCAATATAATAGTAACTATTAAACCTAAAATAGTTCCTTTAATAATGTCTATAATATATCCTGAACTGTTTAGTTTCTTATTATAAACCATAATTTCACCTCCTGTATCCTTAATCAATATTTATGCTAGAGGTGTAATTTTATTACAAAAAACAAAAAAGATCCTCTTAGTTATTTTCAGTAATTTAACCAAGAAAATCTTTTCATACTATTTTTTGAAGAATTATAATCTACTCTTCTGTTGTTTCTGAAGGGCTTTGAACATTACCTATTGCCCATTTTGTAATATTAAACCTTGTTTTGTCAGCTCCTACTTCAATTGTTACCACTTCGTCTTTAATTTTAACAATTTTACCATAGATTCCACCAATAGTTAGTATTTCATCTCCTACCTTAGCACTATTTCTCATTTCTTTGATTTGCTTATCCTTTTTTTGCTGAGGTCTTATAAGAAATAAATAAAATACTCCTAAAAATAATAGTGGTACCAACATTGCTGAAAATATACTTTTACTACCTTGTGCAGCAACTTCTCCAAACAGTAAAAATTCTTGCAAAGACAGTCCCTCCTTTCCTTTCTTTATTATTCTACATTATTAATATAAATCCTTTATTTTATTTAATATAACCATATTTTTTATAGAATTCTTCCCTATATTGTAATAGCCTATCCTCTTTAATAGCCTCTCTAATATTTTCCATCAATTTTATGAGAAAATATAAATTATGTATAGTAGCTAGTCTAGAACCTAATATTTCGTTCACATTAAAAAGATGTCTTATGTAAGCTCGAGAATAATTTTTACAAGTATAGCAATCACATTCTGGATCAAGACTAGTGAAATCTCTAGAGTATGTTGCATTTCTTATTACAAGCTTTCCTTGACTAGTAAGAACAGTTCCATTTCTAGCTATTCTTGTAGGTAGTACACAGTCTGCCATATCTATACCTCGTATAACTGCTTCGAATAAATAATCTGGGCTTCCTACACCCATCAGATATCTAGGTTTTTCTTTAGGTAATAGTGGTACAGTATAATCTAGCATCTCACACATTAGATCTGCAGGCTCTCCTACGCTTAAACCTCCTACTGCATATCCTGGAAAATCTAAATCTATAATTTCCTTTGCACTTTGTTCTCTTAAGTCCCTATACATACCACCTTGGATAATACCAAACAACGCTTGAGTATCTGGGTTTGCATTTGCATCTTTACATCTTTTTGCCCATCTAGTAGTTCTCTCTAGTGATTTTTTTACATAATCCCAATCACTTGGATAGGGTGCACATTCATCAAAAGCCATAATAATATCTGAACCTAAGGAGTTTTGAATCTGAATAGATTTCTCTGGGCTAATAAAATGTTTCGAACCATCAATATGAGATCTAAATTCAACTCCTTCCTCAGTTATTTTTCTTAAATCACCAAGACTAAATACTTGAAAACCCCCACTATCTGTAAGAATAGGTCTATCCCAGTTCATAAATTTATGTAAGCCTCCTGCTTCTTCAATAAGTTCATGACCTGGCTTCAAATATAAATGATAAGTATTTCCTAAAATTATCTGGGCACCTAAATCTTTAAGCTCTTCAGGTGTCATAGCTTTTACAGTAGCTCTAGTACCTACAGGCATAAATATTGGTGTTTCTATAACTCCATGTGGAGTATATATTTTCCCTAATCTAGCCTTTGAATCCCTGTCTTCCTTTATTAATTCATATCTAAATACCATTGCTGCCTCCCAATATTAGATTAGTATTTCTATAGTTTATTAATTTTACTTAATAAACATGGCATCTCCAAAGCTAAAAAATCTATATCCTTGCTTTACTGCTTCTTCGTATGCTTGTAAAACATTTTCTCTGCTAGCTAATGCACTTACTAACATGATAAGAGTAGATTCCGGCAAATGAAAATTAGTAATTAATCTATCTACTACTTTAAATCTATATCCTGGATGAATAAAAATATTAGTCCAACCTTGTTTTGAATTTAATCTACCATCTTCGTCACTTGCGGATTCGATGGTTCTTACTGAAGTAGTACCCACTGCTACAATCCTGCCTCCAGCTTCTTTTGTGTTATTTATAATGTTAGCTGTGTATTCGTCTATTTCATAAAATTCTGAGTGCATTGTATGTTCTTCAATATTATCAACCTTTACAGGTCTAAAGGTTCCTAAGCCAACATGTAATGTGATATATGCAATATTAACTCCCTTTTCCTTTATTTTATGAAGAAGGGACTCTGTAAAATGAAGTCCTGCCGTAGGTGCTGCTGCTGAACCTTCTTTCTTAGCATATACTGTTTGATATCTTTCTCTGTCCTCTAATTTTTCTTTTATATAAGGAGGCAGAGGCATTTCCCCAAGCTTATCTAAAATCTCTTCAAATATACCCTTATATTTAAACTCTATTACTCTTGTACCACCATCTTTAATTTCTAATATTTCACCTTTCATTATACCTTCACCAAAATTAAATATGGCTCCTGGTTTTGCTTTTTTACCTGGCTTTACTAATGTTTCCCACTTGTCTTTGTCTATTCTCCTTAGCAATAAAAATTCTACGCTGCTTTTAGTATCTTCTCTATGTCCGTATAATCTTGCAGGAATAACTCTAGTATTATTTAAGACAAGGCAATCTCCAGGGTTTAAATACTGGATTATGTCAGAAAAAAATCTGTGTTCTATTACACCAGTTTCTTTATCTAAAATTAATAATCTAGAGCCTTCTCTGTTTTCTATTGGGGTTTGTGCTATAAGCTTTTCTGGTAAATCAAAATAAAAATCTTCTTTTTTCAATTTTATCATCCTTTACTTAACTATTGCTCCAGTGTAATAGTATTCTAATATATCTATATAGCTATATCCAAGCTCAGCCATTTTTTTAGCACCCCATTGACTCATTCCTACTCCATGTCCCCATCCTCTTCCATTGAAAACATATTTTCCATAGCTGTTAGCTATATTATTATTTTCTATGCTGGATACTTCATTGGAAGAAACTCCATCGGTTATTACAATATTTTTTGTAAGAGAACTAGAATCAATACTATATAGTCCATTAACTGACATTACACTAAGGTTATTCAATGTCTGCTTTTTAACTTCTCCATTATTAATATTAAAGATATAAATATCCTTTATGGTTATTTTCCCACTTTCACCTTGAAGCATTACTTCAAACCATGTACTCTTTATATTAGTAGTTCCAAATATTTGTCTTGTTCTTTCTTTTTTTAGTATCTCGCTTCTCAAAACCCCTTTAATTAACAACTCTTGTACTCTTCCATTTTGAGAAGTAGAAACAACTTCAATTGAAGTAATATCACCTAAATCTATTCCTATTTCTAGCAATCTTTCTCTTACTTCTTCCTTGCTAATTACAAATTGCCAGGAATCATAGGGTGAGCCTAAAGAAAAATCATCTGCTACTCCCCTAAGATATGGAACGCTTTCGCTCCATATATTTTCACTGCTTTCAGTATTTCCTCCACTAGAAGCATGATAATATGTATTCACTAGCTTATCATTATAAGTTAGTATCCTGCCAATAGTTTCATCTACGGCTCTATTAGTCATAATATGTTCAACATCATACCCTCCATATACTTGGCAATGCTGAGTATTGCATAGATTATATCCTTCATTACTATGTTTGTTCATGTTTAATAAGGTGTAGTTTTTAGCTGCAATAGCTTGGGCCTTTAGTGCCTCTAATGGCCATCCTGGGTACATTTCCTTTGGTACAACCCCATACAAATAATGTTGTATTTCAATATTGTTAATAACTGTAACTTCATTATCCTTTATAAAAAAGGTAATAAAATCTCTGTAGTTATTATTCCCAACCTTTACTAATCCTTCATACTGATTTAGAGAAGAAAGATGTATATTATCGTTTATGCTAAACATTAGTATTATTTCATTGTTGCCATTTGATAATACAATCCTATTTATATTATCATTAATAATACTTGCAGAGCCATTAAAATTGTTTGCATAATTTGTTGCTTCCTCTATTGCCATATTTTCATATAATAGCTGGCCTATCCATATTTCAAAAGCTCCTTCATTATAGGAAACAAACGCATCTATTTCTAAACTCCTTAGCTTATTAGCTTCATTAAAAGCATCCTCATATGAATAAAAAATTTTATCAGTCTTTACGTGAATAGGTCCAACTGTAGCTAAATAAGTATCGTTTGTTTTTATATATTCTCCATATGAATTTGTATAATACCCATCTAATCTAGCAGTTAGCCTTCTATCATTTATGTTAAAAAGTGTGTAGAACCCCTTGTCCCATAGGCCTATCTGAAATCCATCACTACTAAGATTTACAATAGGACTGGACTGAACTTTAACCTTTACATACTCATTTTCGTACGCAAACACATGGTTAGATATAGTAAAAGACATAAGCAAAGCTAAAATAATCGGCAATAGATTTTTCTTCAAAATAAGCCCTCCTGTTTTTTATAGTCTTTTAATCTCCTTTGCATTCTATCCCAAAGTAATCATAGCATCTTTTTGTAACAACTCTTCCCCTAGGTGTTCTGTTTAAAAATCCTAATTGTAAAAGATAAGGCTCATAAACATCTTCTATAGTAGTACGTTCCTCCCCAGTAGAGGCAGCTAATGTATCTAAACCAACTGGTCCGCCTTCAAAATTATTTATTATTGTCAATATTAGCTTTTTATCTATATTATCTAGTCCAAGGGGGTCGACTTCTAAAAGCTTTAATGCTTTATCTGCTACTTCTTTTGTTATATCTCCATCTTCAACTACCTCAGCATAATCTCTTACTCTTTTTAACAATCTATTAGCTATTCTCGGTGTACCTCTAGATCTTTTTGCTATCTCTTCAGACCCTTCTTGGTCAATTTTAACACCTAAAATAGAAGCTGACCTAATAACTATTTTTTTTAAACTTTCTACATCATATAATTCTAGTCTACACATTACTCCGAATCTATCTCTTAAAGGCGAGGTTAATAATCCTGCTCTAGTCGTTGCACCTATGAGAGTAAATTTAGAAAGATCTAATCGTATTGACCTTGCGCTAGGTCCTTTTCCAATAATTATATCAAGAGCATAGTCCTCCATAGCAGGATACAAAACCTCCTCTACACTTCGATTTAATCTATGTATCTCATCTATAAATAAAACATCATTCTCAGAAAGATTAGTTAATATGGCTGCTAAATCTCCTGGTCTTTCTATAGCTGGACCAGAGGTAATCCTTATATTTACTCCCATCTCATTTGATATTATATTGGCAAGTGTTGTTTTTCCTAGTCCAGGAGGACCATATAGCAACACATGATCTAAGGGTTCATTTCTTCCCTTAGCGGCTTTAATAAATATGTCTAGCTTTTGCTTTACCTTATATTGACCAATATATTCATCTAAAGATCTAGGCCTTAGGGTTAATTCAACATCCTCATCTTCTTCTCTTAAATCTCTAGTTACAATTCTATTATCTATTTCATCCATTTTATCAAAATCCTTTCTTTACTTTGATAATTTCCTTAAAGCAAGCTTTATTATATCTTCTGTCTTTTTATCTTTTATATCAATAACAGATAAGGCTTTAAATATTTCATTTCTAGTATATCCAAGAGAATTTAATGCTACAATAACTTCCTCAGTTTCGTCAATAGGAACTGTAGCATTGCTCCCTTCATCATACATAATATTATCACCAATTTTGTCTTTGAGTTCAAGTATAATCCTTTCAGCAGTTTTTTTCCCTACCCCAGGCGCCCTAGAGAGAGCTTTAGTATCGCCACTCATTATGGATATTTTAATATTTGATGGATTCATAGCAGATAGAATTCCTATGCCAACCTTAGGCCCTATTTTAGTTACAGTAATTAACAGCTTAAACATTTCTAGCTCTTCTTTTGAAGTAAATCCATAAAGGCTCATAACATCCTCTCTAACGACTAAGTGTGTATATATTTTTCTATTAAGAGTATTTTGTCCGATATTCATTATAGAATTTTTAGATGTATATATTATATATCCTATGCCATTGTTCTCTATAACAATATTGTCTTCATTAATCTCTTCAATATCTCCGATTATGTATTGGTACAATCAAATCACCTCTATTTCATTTTAAACATATCGCTAAAGTTACCCGAGTGTGCATGACAGATTGCAACAGCAAGTGCATCTGCAACATCATCAGGCTTTGGTATTTTTTCCAGGTTTAAAAGTATCTTCACCATTTCTTGAATCTGCCTTTTATCTGCTCTTCCATAGCCTACAACCCCTTGCTTTACTTGTAGAGGAGTATATTCATAAACCTCTATTCCTTTATTTACTGCTGCTAAAATTTGTGCTCCTCGGGCTTGTCCAATTATGATAGCAGTTTTTGCATTCTTGTTAAAAAAAAGCTCCTCTATAGCTAAAGCATCAGGCTTATACTTGTCTAAAAGTTCAGTAAGCTCATCATAAACAATTTTCAATCTTTCAGGAAAAGTATATTCATTTGACGTCTGTATAGCACCATAATCTATTACATTAAACTTATTTCCCTTATACTCTAGAACCCCATATCCTACTATGGCAATTCCTGGGTCTACACCAAATATTATCATATCCTCAGCTCCAATCCTTATACAAACATATATTCGATATTAAAATTATAAATCCTTTAGTTATTTATTCTATCACAAATATCTATGGTTGTAGACAAAGATTTACTTGTTAGTTACTGAAAAATTTCAATCATAATAGTAAATAATGTTATTCTAAAAAATAGTAGTTTTTGACTTTAAAATAGTATTAAGTAAATTATTTAACCAGAAAAAAATAATAGAAATAAGCTTTCTATTATTTTAATCATTATGGTCTTAACTCTATTAGCTTATATAGTTTTCAAGGATATCTGATAATTCTTCTTTATTGTCTGTTACAATTCCTCTTTTTATTTTTTCTTGATCTATCTCTTTCAATAGAGATATTGGTGCATCATTGTACACTTTTTCTAGTATTCTCTCTCCATATTCATTAATTCTAAATACAGCAATTTTTCCGTTTTTTTCTCCTATTACATAATGATTCTGACATAAATGATTCTTCTCTATAAACAGGGTTATCTTGTTATGAGAAAAAAGTTCTACTTTCCATTTTGGATGATTATTAATAATGAAACCTTCAAACCTTTCTTTAGTCATATTTATCATATTTTGTTCTGGAAGCCTAGTTTCTATTATTTCATGATTGCATTCAGTATATAGAACTTTATACTCTATGAAAGTATTAGGTCCTATAATTTCCTCATCAGACCCAGTTTCGTGTTCTCTCAAACGGTTTAAATCATCTATTTCTTGTTCTTGAACAATATTAGGTTTGTTTTCTAATTCCTCTACTTGAGGAATTGGCTTCTTATTAGCATGATTTAAGCCTATATAGTACCCTGAAAATATACTAATAGCTGTCAATCCAAATAAAAGCACTATAGCTGAGATTAATGATATTCTTCTCATAATATTCCTCCTACATTATCTCTCTTCATATTTTTCCCAAAAACAAAAAAAATATACATTCTAGTTTAAGATAATGTAGTGAAAAACCTGCATCTAGTGCAGGTTATTTGTTTACTTCGGATACTTTAAATCCAGCTTTTTCAATTTTTTCAATTAAACCATCTACTTCTTTTGTATCAACCCTCAATACTACTTTATATACATCCATAACCTTAGCATCCATTACCGCAAAGTTTGCAATGTTTACATTAGCTTTTCTTATAGTTTCTGTAAGCTTAGCAATTTGCCCAGGAATATCAAACACATTTATTACTATTCTTGTACCCTCATTAAGTCCAAATATTTCAGAGAAAGCATTGAATATAGAACTGTGTGTCAATATTCCTCTAAAAACACCCTTGTCATTTAATACTGGAAGAAATGGAATTCTAAATTCATTCAATAAATATGATGCATTTTCAATAAAATCATTTTCTTTTATTGTTTTAAGATTAGATGTTCTACATAAATCTTTTACTTTGGTTTCATTTAGATATTTTTCCTTATCTGTGTATCCTTCTTCAAAATAATGTCTAAATATTTTTTCTTTCATTAAAATACCTATGAATTTTTCCCCATCTAGTACCGGCAACGATAAAAAATCTCCCTTAGTAATCTTGTCTAAAGCACTACTTATGTTTTCTTCTCCCTGAAGCATTATTAGCTTATCTTTTGATAGCATATGGTTCTTAACATACATGAGTACTCCCCCCTTATTAAGCATATATTAAAAAAATTTAATATATTATCATATTCAACAATTATTTTGTAAATCCTTCTATAAATCATATATTTTTTCAGTTAACTTAATAAATTTGTTTCATATGATATCAATATGTTTAATAATACATACCCAATACTTTATCGTTTACTGCATACCAAAAAGCTTCTTTATATATAATTTTCATTTTCTTTATTAAAGAATTTACAATAGATAAGTATACTTTATCTATTTCTTCATCTCGTAAATTATACTTGTCTTCACCGAGCTTTATGTCATAAAATTCAAAATTCATGCGTATTTGTTTATCTATATATTTATCTAATTCAATAATCTTTTTTTTGATTATCTTATTAGAGAATGTATATACTAAAGTTTCTATATATCTATCTTTTCTTTCTTTAATATCTAATTCTTTTTTGCATTTCTTTTTTAATTCATTCATAGTCTTATTAGAGGTATCAAAATGAAACAAATGAGTTTTTTGATATAGTTTTTCAAAACCATATAGCTCTAATGCTTTGTTTTCTATAATATTTGTCCATTTCTTGCTGCTAAAGCCATGCTTATAACCTTCTAAGCAAAAGCAAAGCTCTAGTCTATTAATATCCTCATGTATGGCTATACTTAAATTCTGTGAAATAATATCTCGATCTTCTCTATTTGCTAGAACATACTTGATTTTTCTTTTTATATCACTTTTACTCATATAGCTAGGACTTATGCTAGATATATTTTCCTCTATGTCATATAAAGCTAGAAGGATATATATAGAGTTAATATCGTTGCTGAATAAGAACTTATCTCTTAAGCCTTTATACATGTCTCGAGTTTTTACTGATGTGGCTTCCATATGACAACCCTCCCACTAGCAATTATTACCACAAAGATGATAGTTATAACATTTATGGAACTATTTTTATTTAGAGTACAAAAACACCCTCTATATTATTTAACGACATATGAGAGTGTTTTTGTATAATCTTTTATTCCTATATATCTAAATCTTCTGGCATGTCCCAGTTGTGATATATCTCTTGAACGTCATCATTATCTTCTAAGGTGTCTATCATTTTAACCATATTTTTTAGATCTTTTTCATCAGTTAATTTTATTTCGTTTTGAGGAAGATATGTTATTTCTGCAGTTGAAAAAATATATCCTGATTCTTTTAATGTATTCTTCACTTTTTCAAATTCTTCTGTATCAGTGATTATTTCATAATATTCTTCCTCAGCACTAAAGTCCTCAGCTCCAGCATCAATAGCTTCCAGCATTAATTGTTCTTCATCTATACTATCTACCTTTTCTATAATAAGCAAGCCTTTTCTATCAAACATCCATGATACACAGCCTGTGGAGCCTAAATTACCACCAAATTTATCAAATGCATATCTTACATCTGCAGCAGTTCTGTTTCTATTATCTGTTAAGCATTTTACAATTACTGCTATTCCAGAAGGACCATAGCCTTCATAAGTTATCTCTTCGAAGTTAGCATCTCCAAGTTCACCTGCACCTTTTTTAATTGCCCTTTCTATGTTATCGTTAGGCATGTTATGAGATTTTGCTTTATCTATCATAGCTGCAAGAGCAGAATTAAATGCAGGATCTGGCCCACCTTCTCTAACTGATACCGCAATAGCTCTAGCATACTTTGTAAATATTTGAGCTCTCTTAGAGTCCTGTTTTCCTTTCCTATTCTTAATATTAGCCCATTTTGAATGTCCTGCCATTTTTTTTACCTCCTTAGTTATTAACATTTATATTTTAACATAAAGATAGTAGTCTATCAATTTTCTTTATATAAGAAAAGCTTCTATGGATGCATAAAATTAAGGAGGCTTTTCTTGAAAATCATATACGTAAAGTTCAAAATAAAAAAGAAAAAAGTAGAACTTTCCTATTCGTAATAAAAAAATAGAGTAAAGTTCACACCTTACTCTTCTCTAATATACATAAGAGGAAATCTTCTTTTATGCTGGCTTCTAATATGCATTTTTTCAATTTTTACTTTTATGCTTTCCTCTGCCTCTCCACTTTTTATATAGCCATCTAGCTCTCTATAGCTAAATCCCATTTCCTTTTCATCCGTTTGATCTTCCCACAGTCCAGCTGTAGGTGGCTTATTTATAATTATATCAGGTATGTTTAAGTAGCTAGCTAATTGGAATACTTCTTCTTTCAAGAGGTCTACCATTGGTAATATATCTACACCGCTATCACCGTGCTTTGTAAAATATCCAACTGTAAATTCACTTTTATTGCTTGTTCCAGCAACTAAATATCTTTTAATTTGAGCAAAGTAGTAAAGAGTAGTCATTCTAAATCTAGGTTTAATATTTGATAGTGCTAAAACATGCTGTGTGTCATCTTTTAATTCATTTAAAAACAAATCGTAAACTTTAGTTAATTCAATGGTTTTAGTATTAAGATTTAAAGCTTTAGCTACTAATCTAGCATGTTCTTCATCCTCAGGATTACTATGACAAGGCATTATAATGCCTAAAGCATCATCTGGGAATGCTTTCTTTGCTAGGCCTGCCATAACTGCAGAATCAATGCCTCCACTAAGTCCAAAAACTAAACCCTTTGATCCTGCTTCTTCAACCTTATCCTTCATCCATTTAATAATATCATCACATAGCTTTTGTATATTGCTCATATATTTACCCTCCAAAGAGTTATCAAAAATAATATAGCATATTTTAGTAAAGTAATCAAACCTTATTCAAATATTCCCGTGCTTAAATATCTTTCTCCACTATCAGGTGCTATAACTACTATTCTTTTTCCTTTACCTAACTCTTTAGCCTTTTTTACAGCTGCAAATATGGCTGCACCTGAGGATATGCCTAATAATAAACCTTCTTTCCTTGCTAGACTCCTAGTCATGTCTATAGCTTCTTCGTCTTTAACCTTCTCTATTTCATCAATTACATTCATATCAAGTACTTCTGGTATAAAACCTGCACCAATACCTTGAATTTTATGAGAACCAGGACCACCTCCTGATAGTACTGGTGAACTATAGGGTTCAACTGCAACTATTTTAATATTTTCTACTTTTTCTTTTAACAGTTTACCTACCCCTGTTACTGTGCCACCAGTACCTACACCAGCAATAAAAACATCTACTTTACCATCAGATTGATTTAATATTTCTATTCCTGTGGTTTCCATGTGCTTTGCAGGATTATGAGGATTTTCAAATTGCTGAGGCATAAAATAATTTTGATTTTTTTGTACTAATTCCTGTGCTTTCTCTATTGCCCCTTTCATTCCTTTTTCACCAGGAGTTAAGATGAGCTGGGCCCCATAAGCCTTAAGTAAGCTCCTTCTTTCCATAGTCATAGTATCTGGCATTATTAAAATGACCTTGTAACCTTTTGAAGCACCTACTATTGATAATCCAATGCCTGTGTTACCGCTTGTAGGCTCAACTATAACAGAGCCTTTTTTTAGTTTACCTTCTGCTTCTGCTTTTTCTATCATACTTAATGCTATCCTATCCTTCACACTACTTCCAGGATTAAAATATTCTAATTTAACAAGCACCTCTGCACAGTTTTCATCCACCACTCTGTTTAATTTTACTATAGGAGTATTTCCTACTAACTCTATAATACTATTTACGACTTTCATAAATGCGCCTCCCTAATTCCTAGTAATCCTATATGTTTTTAAGTATATAAACTTATTTTATCTACGTCAAGTGAATAAGTATAAGCTTTTAGGATAAAGTAATATTTGTATATTAAAATATATTCTAGGTGATTGTATGAATTCAAATAAAATAAAATTATTAGTCATTGGCTTTATTATTGGATTAGTAAATGGACTTTTTGGCTCTGGAGGTGGAACTATTGCTATTCCTGCTTTAATTTTTATCTTAGGCTTAGATCAGCATAAGGCTCATGCTACGGCTATAAGCATTATATTCCCTTTATCTCTTATTAGTACCTTTTTATATTTCAGACATGGAGTTTTGAACTTGAAAATTGCTTTAATAGTGGCTTTAGGTGGTATTATAGGCAGCTATATTGGTGCAAAAAATCTAACAAAAGTTCCTTCTCATATTCTTAGAAAGATTTTTGGTATTTTCATGATAGTTGCTGCTATAAGGATGATTATAATATGAAGCTGTTTTTCATAGGTCTATTATCAGGAATTATAAGTGGAATGGGTATTGGAGGAGGGACTATTTTAATCCCTGGGTTAATAATATTTTCAAAGCTTAGTCAGCATCAAGCTCAAGGTATTAATCTAACAGTATTTTTACCTATTGCATCTGTTGCACTTATTACTCATTATAAAAGGAAAAATATTGATATAAGTACCGCTACACCTATTATTATAACAGGTATAATTGGTGCATTCATTGGTTCTTCTATAGCCATCAAAATATCATCTTTTTTATTAAGAAATATTTTTGCTACATTTTTATTTATAATGGGAGCTTGTGAAATATTTTGGAAAGAAAAAAACAAGTCTCCATGATATGGAGACCTCTATTCGCCTAGTTCTGCTAGAACGCATACATTATAAGCAATATTAAAACCTAATTCCTCTGCTTTTAATACTACTTCTTCATTTGCTGCACCTGGTTGACACCATAAATAATCTATACCTACTTCTTTAGCCTCAGGAAGCCACTCAAGAATAGCAGAAGCAGGTATTACAAAATCAATTACATCTGGCTTATTAGGTATATCCTTTAATGATTTATAGCATTTTTCACCTTCTATTTCTTCATATCTTGGATTAACAGGATAAGCTTCATATCCATGCTCCTGCAACTTTCGCCATACCTTATATCCAAACTTATCTACATTTGGGCTTGCTCCTATTACTGCCCATACTTTCTTTTCAAGCATTATTTTTTTATTTTGCTCACGAATATTCATGTGCTCGCCTCCTCACTTTTTAAACTTATACCCTAAATAATTCTTTATACAACTTTATTTTATTAAATTATTATCTCTTACTGAATAAAATTCTTCATCTAATTCTTCATAAATCATTCTCGAACTCGTCAATTCTGTTATGAGATTTATAAGCCCATTTATTTTATCTGCTTCACATAAAATAACTATATTGACTGCATCATCATATATTACTTCATCAATTAAGTATTCTAGCATTAACAATTCATTTTCTACTTTCCCGTAAAGAGTATAATCTATTCTTACCTTGACTCTTTTAAATAATATTTTGTCAACTATAATACCTGCATCTAGGCCTATTTTAGCACCCTTAGTGTAAGCCCTGACTAAGCCACCAGCACCTAATTTTATCCCGCCAAAATATCTAGTCACTACTACTACCACATTCCTTAAGTCTTCCTTTTTTATAACTTCTAACACAGGAACTCCTGCAGTACCATTTGGTTCCCCATCGTCACTATATCTTTGTATATTATTATTGTCACCGTATACATATGCATAAACATTGTGAGTAGCATCTCTATGCTTAGTCTTTATTTCATTAATAAAGCTTATTGCTTCTTCTTCATTACTAATAGGTTTTGCATATCCAATAAATTTTGATTTGTTAATAATTATCTCATCGCTGCCAAAACTATGTATCGTTCTATATTTTATGTCCACATATATTCCTCCTTTGATTATTCATGTTTAAATTATATCATAAGTAGAAAAAAATAAAGGGTAGAATCATCTACCCTTATGCAAGAATTGTTTCTTTCTCCTTTAGTTTTACGTATTTTCTATATGAAAGACTGACTAAAGATTTGTCCTGGCTATATGTTATCATGTCAATAGCTTCGTCAATGTTATAAAATCCTCCATCTAATATGCCATATTCTTTATTGATTTCATAGCTAGTATCCTTAGAATCCATAATAAACCATGTTATTTCATTGCATACAGGTTGTTGCCTAGAAAAAGAATAAAATTCGTAACTTGTTTCTCCGGCAGTAGATATAATATCTACATCAAGCCCTGCTTCTTCTTTGACACGCTCTATAGCAGTCTCAGAAGCTAAGAAACCATCACGAATTTTACCTTTTGGAAGAACCCATTCATTTTTATCATTTTTCATAATAAAAACCCTATCTTCATGAAAAACTACTCCACCTGCACAACTTCTAAATATCATGGCCATCGCCTCCCTTATTCTTGTTATATTAATGATATAATAGTTTCAAAATTAATTCAATACTTTTCAGAAAATTTCATTAATCTATAACTTTTAATAAGTTAAAGCCTAATTCTTATACTAATAATTATTGCCACTTTGGTTAAAATAATTCTTATTAAATTAGATAGAGGTAAGTTTATGAATATTATATATCATTGTGTTGGAGGTGCTCATTCTTCAGTTCTTGCATCAGCCATCCATTTAGGATTACTCCCAATAGATAGTTCTCCAACTGTAGCAGATATTCTAAGCATTCCATATTTTGATACTCTAGCTAAGCATGAGCAAGGAAGACTCATGCTTAGAGGTATAGATGAGAATGGTAATAAAATATTTACTTTAAGCAGACAGTTCTCCCCTCATTTAGTCCTTCCTGCAATAAAAGATGCATATCAGTTGGGCGGAGGGGATACTAAAGATTTACTGTTTGTTAATGTTTTGCCAGCAGTTAATACAATTATGAAAATTGGAGGATTTTCTTCTAGAAGACTAAATTTAGTAGCCTTTGGAAGACCTATAGTAGCATATGGTTCAATAAGAGCTTTTAATAAGATAGCTCAAATAGTAAACCATACTAAAATCATGATTGATAATAGCTAGTAGTCAAGATTTAATTTTATTATAAAATTAATATTAATTATGCTTGAATAAATCTTTTAAACCTTTCATATTCAATAGAATCAAGAGTTGTAGTAAAGAGTGTTCCTTCCTCTTTATATTCAAAATTTTCAACTTTTGTGCTGTCAAATAAATATGTAGATAAACTACTTTCATTATAAGGAATTAGTAAGTCCACCTTATAGAAACTTTGTGGTAAATTATCTTGAATCATTTGCAATAGAATATCCATATTGTATCCTGTCTGGGCTGATATGCTAACAGTAGGACCTTTAACATCTATTATTAACTCTTTTTCAGCTATGTCAACTTTGTTAAATACAGTTATCATAGGTTTATCTAAAACATCTAAATCCTTAAGTATACTAAGCGTAGTCTTAACCTGAATATCTATATCCTCATTTGTCATATCTACAACATGTAAAAGTAAGTCAGAATATTTTACCTCCTCAAGAGTCCCCTTAAAAGCTTCTATTAGTTTTGTAGGAAGCTTGCTTACAAAACCAACAGTATCTGTTACTAGAAACCCTTGACCATTTGGAAGCACACTTTTTCTAAGAGTTGTGTCTAGTGTTGCAAATAGCATGTCTTGAACAAAAACTTCCTTATCTTTACAATATTCTTCATCTAATTTTATAAGACTATTCAATAATGTAGATTTCCCAGCATTAGTATATCCAACCAGTGCAACTATTGGTATCTCTGAGTTTTGTCTTCTTTTTCTCTTTACCATTCTTACATTCTCTATTTCTTTTAACTCTTTTTCAATATCATTAATACGTCTAGAAATATGTCTTCTATCTGTTTCAAGCTTTTGCTCGCCGGGACCTCTTGTACCAATGCCTCCACCTGTTCTAGAAAGTTGGTTACCTAGTCCAATTAATCTTGGTAATCTGTACTTTAGCTGAGCAAGCTCAACTTGTAACTTGCCTTCTTTGCTAGTAGCTCTTTTTGCAAAAATATCTAAAATAAGATTTGTTCTATCTATTATTTTCCTATTTAATACTTCCTCAAGATTTCTAATTTGTGCTCCTGTAAGTTCATTATTAAATACTACAGTATCAATATCTAATTCATCACAGTATAATGCCACCTCTTGAGCCTTTCCTTTTCCAATATAATAAGTAGAATCTACCCTATCTTTATTTTGAATAACATCACTTATTACTACACCTCCCGCAGCAAAAACCAGCTCTTTTAACTCTTTCATAGAACTTGTAATGTCTATATCTGTTTCTCTGTCAGTATCTAATCCAACAATAAGTACTCTTTCTTCTTTATCATTTTTTTGAATATCGTACATTTTTTCACCTCAATAATTAGTCGTATATACCAAGTTTATCATATAACATCATAAACTAAAAACAATATATATTGCATTTGGATAGTTTATTTTACAATTTTTAAAATATCTTTTTCTGGTACAAAAATATAACTGTCTGGTACATCCCCAACTATTATAGTTTCTGCAACAGGTATATTAGTTACTATTCTAACAACATCAGAAGCTAAAGGAACTATTACTCTCACATCTGTAACTATAATTAAATATACCTTATGTATAGTTTGATTAATTCCAGACTCAATAAACTCTGTAGTAAAATCAACAGTAACTGTCCCTTGTGGCACTATAGTTAAATTAATATCAGGTCCTTGAAGCAAATTAGAATTTAAAGCATTTCCAAGAGGTATTTTAATTTGTTTAGTAGATATTTTTCTTATATTCTCCTGAACCTCTAGGGCTACATCCGAGGCAATGCTATTCATCATAATAGTATTTGCCTGCATCATAGTAACCTTTCCATCCTTGTCATAATTTACAAATATTAAATCTTTATATTTAATATCATCCTTTATTTTGTTTTTTACTGCTTCATTTATGGCTTGGGTTGCAGTTTTCCTGGCTTGAACCTCTGATATTGCTAGCACTGTAGGTTTTATATTTCTGTCTACAACTATAAAACCATATAAAGATAAAACTATGAAAATTACTATGATAACAAATACTTTCTTTCTTTTACTTCTCTTCTTCCTCAAAAAAAACACCCCTTTTATAATATATGTCAATATTTTTAAATGTTTAAAGCAATTATTTATTATCGTATTTTATGCTTATCAAATTTCTTTGCAATAAGGAATGAAAATCACCAAAATATGGCATACTTTAATATAATTCAAGAACATCTGTAATTTATATGATTTATACTTATTTTTATATCCACTTTTAGAACATGTATTCGTATTTTTTCTAATTTTATTAACAAACAAATATTAATGTGGTATAATTTCTATAATATAGGGCTCATTTATTAACCTATATATTAAGGAGGTAAGTTATGACACAAGAAAATACAGGCAAAAAAAAGAAAACGAAAAAAAATAAAAACAAAAATAGAGTATTGAGCGTTTTAAGATTTATTATATTATTTATTTTAATAGCTGGCTTTATAGCTGCTGGAATTGTAGGTGGATATGTTTTAGCTATCATAAAAACAGCACCTGAAATTGACCCTACTAATATTAATGATTTTCTAAACCAGAACTCCTATATTCTAGACCAGGAGGGAAATATTATTGAAAAAGTACTTGCAGTAGAAAATCGAACTTCTGTATCTCTAGATCAAATACCTGAAAACCTTCAATATGCTTTTATTTCAATAGAAGATGAAAGGTTTATAGATCATATAGGAGTTGACTTTAGAGGTATTCTAGGTGCTCTAGTTGAAGATATTAAAACAAGATCTGCTGCTAGAGGTGCAAGTACAATTACTCAGCAATTGGCTAGAAATATGTATTTATCAAGCGAAAAAAAACTAGAACGTAAAATTAAAGAAGCTTATTTAGCTATACAGATTGAAAAGCAGCTTACAAAAGATCAAATTCTTGAAGCCTATCTGAATAGAATATACCTTGGTCAAGGTGCTTATGGTGTTCAGGAAGCTGCTCAAACCTACTTTTCAAAGGATGTAGGAGAGCTTTCTATAGCAGAATGTGCGGCTATAGCTGGTATTACTCAAAGTCCTCATAGACTTCCTTTGTATAAGCTTTACTATCCAGATGATGTAGATGACAATGATGTTGTAGTAGGACAGGTAGATGTATTAGGCACTAGATATACAGCTGTATTTAACCCAGAGCCTATTGAAAGACAAAAAGTAGTTTTGAGAAAGATGTATGATTTAGGTCATATTACAGAAGAAGAATATGAGGCTGCAAAAAAAGAAGATATACAAAGCAATATTAAGCCTGGTAAAAGAGAATTGATGGGCATTACCTCTTACTTTGCAGATTATGTTAAAACACAGGTATTAAATGATTTAGTAGAAGTATTAGGATATTCAAAAGAAGATGCAGAAAAAGAGCTTTATACAGGTGGGCTTAAAATATATTCAACTATGGATTTAAGTATCCAACAAAAAGTTGAAGCTGCTTACGAAAATTTTGGTGGAATACTCTTTAAAGGCGATATTGACAAGGTGAAGGGACCTATTATTGTTGATTGGTCAGCAGATAAAAATGGGAATATTATTGGTGACGATAAAAAGATAGTTCTTTATAAAGAATCAAATTTGATTGATGAAAACGGTAATCTTATTATTGATGCTGGAACTTATAGCATAACAGAAGAAGGTAATCTTGTTATTAAAAATAAAAAACTTAATATATATCCAAAGACAATAGATATTGAGGATTATTATACAATAGATGAAGGAAAAAACCTAGTTAAACATGTAGTAGGTTCATTAGCACTCATTAAAGAGAACTATAGTGTAAGTGATAATAAGGAGCTAATTATAAATAGTTCTTATTTAAAAGACACCAAAGACTTTTATACTGTCAATGATAATGGAACGCTTTTAATAAACCCTAAATATTTCCAAAATAACGACAAGATTGGAGTCGTTCAGCCTCAATCTGCAACAGTAATTATGGATTATAGAACAGGAGAAATCAAAGCCTTAGTAGGTGGAAGGGATATAGAAGGAAGTAGACTTTTTAATAGAGCTCTTTCTCAAAGACAGCCAGGTTCTGTTATAAAGCCTATAGCCGTTTATCTTCCTGCCCTAGATAATGGATTTACTGCAGCAGATATTATTGATGATATACCTCATTATGATCACACTGGAACCCTTTGGCCTAAAAACTGGTATACAGGCTATCGTGGTTTAATGACATTAAGAGAATCTGTAGAGCAATCAGTAAATGTTAGCTCTGTAAAGATGCTGAGTAATATTGGTATAGATGTATCTAAAGAATATCTTGGGAGAATAGGCATAATAAAAGAAAGTGGAAAAGATAGTTTTGTTACAAGAGAAGAAAATAGATCTACTAATGACGAAAATCTATCAGCCTTAGGTCTAGGCGGAATGACTAGGGGACTTACTCCTATGGAGGTCACAGCTGCCTTTGGTGCAATTGCTAATAATGGATTATATGTAGAACCCATAGCTTATACAAAGGTATTAGATAGATATGACAATGTCATATTAGAAAGCAAACCTCAAAAAGTAAAGGTTGCCTCTACGGAAGCCTCATATATTATGTCAGATATATTGAAATCAACTGTTTCATCAGGCTTGGCTGGAAGAGCAAAACTAAGAAATAACCTTCCTATCCCTGTGGCAGGTAAAACTGGTACTACTCAAGATAAAGGAGATGTTTGGTTTGCAGGATATACACCATATTATGTAGCTGGTGTTTGGATAGGAAATGATTCTCCTCAGATTAAAATGACTACTGGTAGCTCAATGGCTTCAGAGTTTTGGTCATACATTATGACGGAGGTTCACGAGGGTTATGAGTCAAAAAACTTTAGTGTGCCTGAAAATATAATAACTAGACAGATTTGTAAGGTCTCAGGTAAGCTTGCAACAGATCTTTGCTCACATGATCCTAGGGGTAATAAAGTAAGAAATGAAATTTTTATTAAGGGTACTGAACCAACTGAAGAATGTGATGCACATGTAGAAGCATCTATTGATACTTCTAACGGTAAATTAGCTACAGAGTATTGTCCAACAGAGTTAATCCAAAGTAGAGTATTTATTAAGCGTGATCCTCCATATAACCCAGAAGAGCATAATGGCATTACTCCAAGTGATTATGAATTTACTCTTCCTACAGAAGAATGCGATGAGCATACTGAGCAAGTGTTACAAGAAGATGAGGATTGGTGGTTTAACTGGTTTGACTACTGGTTTAATAATGAAAACAGCAATAGCAATGGAAATAATAACGAAAACACTGACTCAAATTCTGATGGAGATTAATTGAGTAATATTTATATAACTAGAGCTCTGAATAGAGCTCTAGTTATTTTCATTTTTTGACTCTTTACTTATTATTTCTTTTAATGCCTTTGTTATTATTGGCGCTCCTTTAGTATGCCTATCGACTCCGTTAATTTTACCTATATCACCTATTCCAATAATTATTGGCACTGAAAAGCTATTAAGAACATCTACTGTATCTCCATACAATATTTTAGTATTAGTTTCATATCCATTTTTGTCTACTGCATTATGGACTACTTTTCCTGTATGGTCAATTGAATAACTAACTTCCACACCTTTTACACTCTCAGTGTTTGAAGCTACAGCAATTACTCCAAGTACTTCCATCTCTGGATGCCCAAGTAAATAGGCTAAAGCCTTTTCTCCTTCTCCAAATTGTGGATTTCCTATATCATCTACCATAACTAATACAGGGTCATACTTTGCTTCAAATATTAAACTAGCTATTTCTTCACCACTTATTGGAGTAGGATTTCCAGCCGATCTAGAAATACATCTTCCTCCAATGTTCTTTGCAGCTCTTTCAATTGCTTTTTTTGCAACTACATCACCGTCAGTAATTAATATTATCCTTCTTTTCATGTTTTTACCCCTCTTTACTGCTTTGTCTTAGGTGTAAAAATGACAGCCATTATATAACCAAAAAATACTGCTGCAGCAACACCTCCAGCAGTTGCGTTTATTCCTCCTGTAAATGCACCTATAATACCATCCTTTTGTACTTGCTCTATTGCTCCTTTAGCTAGTGCATAACCAAAGCCAGGTAACGGCACTGTAGCTCCAGCGCCACCAAAATTGACTATAGGCTCGTATATTCCTATAGCTGTAAGTATGGCTCCAGACGTTACAAATAATACAAGAACATGTGCAGGAGTAAGCTTTGTAGTGTCCATTATTATTTGTCCAACTACACATATTGTACCTCCTACTATGAAAGCTCTTATAAAATCCATAAAAATCCTCCTCTATTTTTCACTACTAATAGTAACTGCATGTGCAATTCCAGGTATAGATTCCCCTTGCTGTATTATAGTTGGTGAGAGAAGGGCCCCAGTAGAAACCAACATTATTCTTCTATACTTACCTGATTTTAAAGCTTTATATAGATATCCTGTGAAAACAACAGCAGAACATCCGCATCCACTTCCACCAGCATGGGTATCTTGTCTTTCTGAATCAAATATTTCTATTCCACAATCCATGAATATTTCTGATACATCATATCCTTCCTTAGCTATTAGCTCCTCTGCTATCTCCTTTCCTACTGTAGCTAAATCACCTGTTATTATCATGTCATAGTTTTCTGGTTTAAGACCTGTATCTCTGAAATGTTGGACTATAGTATCTGCAGCTGCTGGAGCCATAGCTGGTCCCATATTATTTGCATTACTTATCCCAGGATCTATAATTCTTCCTGTGGTAATATGGGTTATATAAGGACCATTTCCTGAAGAGGAAAGTACCGAAGCACCTGCTCCTGTGACTGTCCATTGAGCTGTGAGAGGTCTTTGATTCCCATGCTCAAGTGGAAATCTATACTGCCTTTCCGCCGTACTAAAATGACTTGATGTAACACATACAACATTATCTGCAAACCCTCCATCTATAGCTATAGCACCTAAACTTAAAGATTCAGTCTTTGTAGAACATGCTCCATATAAACCAAAGAAAGGAATCTTTAATTGTCTCGCTGCATAGGATGAGGATATTATTTGATTTAGCAAATCTCCAGAAAACAAATAATCTACTTGTGATGGTACCATTTTTGCCTTTGATAAGGCTAATTTAACTGCCTCCTGCTGTATTTTAGACTCGCATTTTTCCCAACTATCTTCTCCCCACAGATCATCATCTAGTATAAGATCAAAATAATCCTTTAAAGGTCCATCTCCTTCTTTTGGACCAACTATTGAAGCTGTAGATATTATAGATGGTGGATTTTCTAGCACTACTGTTTGTTTCCCTAATTTTTTCTGTGCCAAAATATTACCTCCCTATTTCTTAAGTAGCAAATAAATAATACCTATAATTATTGAGCTTCCATATCCATAAACTAGCACTGGTCCTGCTATAATAAACATTTTAGATGCTACTCCAAGTACAAAGCCTTCTCTCTTATACTCCATTGCTGGAGATACTATGGCATTAGCAAAGCCTGTTATAGGAACTATGGATCCTGCCCCTGCCTTTTTACCAAGTCTATCGTATAATCCTAAGCCAGTTAAGAATGAGCCTATAAATACTAATACTATAGCAGTTGCTGCAGAAACACTTTTCTTATCTAATCCAGCACTTTTAAAATAGCTAGTTATAAGCTGTCCTATATCACTAATTAATCCTCCCACAATAAAAGCCCATATACAATTTCTTAAATAATTTGGTTTAGGCATTTTCTTTTTCACATATTCATAATAGTCTTTTTTATTTATGTTATCCATCAAACCACCTGCCTTTATCTAATATCATTTGTTTTTTGCTTCAATTGGATGTTATTTATATCATCATAGGGATGATAGTAGTTTTCCCTATACCGATTTTTTTGATTTGTATTGTTTTCATTTATGTTCTCTATTTTGAAATCTTTATATCTAATTTTCATAAAAGTCATCGCCTTTTTCTAAATTAATGTTTATTAATAATATCCCAACTTAAGAAAGATCCTATTATTTTTCCTAAAGCAACTGCTATGAGTACAGCTATAATATATTTTTCAATACTAACTCTTCTAAATAATACAGGCATAACATTTAGTACTTCAGCTAAAGCAGATGCCAATAGTCCAACAAAAGCCCCTAGTGTAAAGCCTATAAGTACAATAAATATTTTATAATTAATGCCTATACTCCATCCTAATAAAGCTCCTAAGGAAGTAACAGTCATTGATATAGATATTGTAATCTCATATATCCCTATTTTATCTGATGTGTTACTAACCTGTGATAGTCTAGGTATGATATCAAGAAGAGTCACAAATGCTGCAGCTGCTGTACCAACCAGCATTCCTCCTGATAAAGCAAGTACACACATGAATAACTGTTTTATCATCTAATCACCACCATACATGGCTAATTGTGCTTAGTACTATCTAATATAAAGTCATCCATGTTTTTTTCATACAAAAACATTTCCATCTCAAGTGGGCTAGGCTCTTTTTTCCACTTCTTTTGAAATATATGATTAAAGAACACAGACATTCCTGCACCAATACCTAGTGAATAAGGTATTAGTAGTATTAGAGGCTTATGATTTTCTTCACCAGTTAACATATGATAAACTATCTGAAGAGATTCTCCCATATTAACATCAGCATGAAAATTGATTATTGCTAAACCTGCCCCCAAGAATAGTATAAAGCAAACTAAAATTGTTTTGATTATGGTGAAAATTGTTCTTTCATCCTTTTCCTTCTGAATATTGACTAATATTTCAGTGTTGCCTATTAATCTTAAATCTATATTTTGGTCATATTTATGTATCACATTTATTATCTTTAATGCTGGTATAACATCATTTATTTTGTTATGGGGCATATGGTGTACTTTAAGCTCCATTATCTCATTTTCTTTTTTGCTATCAGTACTAAATACAGAAGCAATATGTTTAATCCTTACCTCCTGATTTGGTGCCATTGTAATTTTAGGCTCTGTCTGTATAAATACCTTTGTAGTATTGATAATAATCAACTCCCTTATTCTCCAAACAAAATACTAATTTTGCCTTTTTGGGTTCCTCTTTTGAAGAATTATAATTTTGATAACATAAATAACTAACAAAAAGTATTGCAAATATTATGAAACAAAACCCAATTAGTTTTCCTATTTTAACTTTCATATAATCAACTCCGTTTAGCTTCATAGACTTATTATGTGCTAAATTGATTATTTAATGCAAAAAAATAAAGGCATGAATTTATCATACCTTCGTTAGCATATTTTTCATATCTTGGAGCACCCTTTTTTCTATTCTGGAAACTTGGACCTGAGAAATCCCCAGCATATTTGCTATTTCTGTTTGAGTTTTGTCCTTAAAATATCTCATAATAATTATTTGTCTATCCCTAGGCTTTAAGCCACCTAAGATTTGTTTTAAGGTTAGTTTATCTAAAACCTCCACGTCTTCATTTTCACTTGTCATTATCCTATCAATTAAATGTATGGGAGAGCCATCATTTTGATGAACCACATCATATAAATAATCAGGATGAGTATTTGAATCTAAAGCCATTACAATTTCTTCTTTATCTACGCAAATCTCATCGGATATTTCTTGAATATTTGGTTCTCTTCCTAACTCCTTTGATAGTTTTTCTTTTGCAATATTAACCTTCATAGCAGTCTGCTTTAGAGATCTACTAACTTTTATTATACCATCATCTCTTAAAAATCTTTTTATTTCTCCAATAATCATAGGAACTGCATATGTAGAAAATTTTACATCATAATTTACATCGAATTTTTGAATAGCCTTTAATAATCCAATACAACCTAATTGGAATAAATCTTCAGGCTCTTGTCCTCGATTTAAAAATCTTTTCAATACACTTTTTACTAGACCAAGATTGTGGTTTACTAATAAGGTCTGTGCATCTTCATCTCCTTGCTGAGCCTTATTTATTAAATCTATTGTTTCGGAGTGACTTAATAAACCATAGTTGTTTTTTTTGATAGAGCTTGTACCCATACCATCTACTCCCTGGTAGTTACACTTTTAAAAATTTTCATCATCCTGACTTTAGTTCCCTTATTTATCTCTGAAATAATATGAAGTTCATCCATAAAGGTTTCCATGACAGTAAATCCCATTCCTGAGCGTTCAAGCTCAGGTCTTGATGTGTAAAATGGCTCTATAGCTCTATTGATATCTTCAATTCCTACTCCTTCATCTTCAACTATGATTTCTATTTTGTTCCCTTCTATTTTACATTCGATAACTACCTTCCCGTTTCTATTTTCATATCCATGAATTATAGCATTTGTTACAGCCTCAGAAACAGCAGTCTTTATATCAGATATTTCTTCAATTGTTGGGTCTAGCTGAGAAGCAAAAGCTGCCACGACAACTCTAGCAAAAGATTCGTTCTGGGATTTGCTAGGAAATTCTAATCTCATACTATTTTGTGTCATATAAATATCACTCCTTTTAGAAATTTTTAGGAATATCTTCTAAGCTATTATGCAATTGAACAATCTTCAATATTCCTGACATCTTAAGAATTTTTTCAACCCTCTGAGATACATTTACTATATATAATTTGCCTCCATTGTCTGATACATTTTTGTATCTGCCCATTATTAGCCCTATACCAGAACTATCCATAAAATTCAAACTTTTTAAATCTAAAACAATATTTCTCATCCTTTTTTCAAAATATAATTTGTCTATCTCCTTTCTTGTTTCTTCTGCTGAATGATGATCAAGTTCACCATTAAAATTTACAATAAGAGTTTTATCCCTAGTACTAAGTGAAATTTTCAAAACTATCTCCTCCTCTATTCAGCCAATAACTTTAATGAATTATTCTCTAAAAGAATCACATATTCCTTCAATGAAATATGTCTTGTTTTGTTAATTATTGTGTAATCTTAAAATATTTCCTGTATTTTAAATTTGGTTTTTACAAAAAAAAGAGCCATTTCATAGAATGGCCCTATTTCAGATTTTTATATAGACTCTATGCCTTGTTTGCTTTTGCTTTTTTTATTTTTTTCTCTCCACTTTTTAGTACTTCTTCCTTAACGCTCTTTCCAAAGAAATATACTATTGCAACAGTGAGAGCAGCACCTATAATTAAAGTAAGAAATACATTAAGTTTAAATATTCCAACTAAAACATAACAAAACATGGCTATACCGGCACCTAATAATGCATATGGTGCTTGAGTTTTTACATGGTCCATATGATCTGCAGCAGCAGCCATTGATGACATAATTGTAGTGTCAGATATTGGTGAGCAGTGATCTCCGAAAATACCTCCTGACAATACAGAACTCATTGTAACTATAATAAAAGAAGGATCAGCTACACCATTTAAAACATAGCTATTTGCTAATGGCACTGCCAATGGTATTACAATAGCCATTGTTCCCCAGGAAGTTCCAGTAGAGAAAGATACTAAACAGGAAATTAAAAATACTATTATTGGTAATATACCTGCTGGAATATTTCCCGAAACTACTTTAACTAGGAAATCTGCAGTACCTACATCACTAGTTATACGACCTAATGACCAAGCCAAAATCAGAATAATAGCTGTTATGACTAAAGATTTAGCTCCATCAACCCAAGCATCAAAGGCTTCACTTAATGTTAATATTTTTTGAGATATTGCAAGAACAATTGCTACTATACTGGCAGTTATAGCTCCCCAAATAAGAACTACGCTGGCATCAGCATATCCAAAACACTCTCTTATTCCTTCCCAAGTAAATGGTTTTACTGATAAACCATCCCCTACAGCTGCTAGGTATCCATTATACCATAATCCTGCAAAAGCTACTAAGACTAATGTCAATATAGATCGTGTCAATAATTTGTAGGAAAATAATAATTATACTTTCCCCTTGTTTGATGTAGCCTGTAATTATCTCATTTCAAAGCTCTTAACTTTATTTGATAATATTTAGGCTCTATAAATAAACTATATGATTTTATAGTTGATTCTGGTTATTATAGATTTAACTTCCACATTATTGATTTTAAGAGATGTTTAAATCTATCTTAGGCACCCCTCATTGTTCTTAATATTTGTCTTTGCCAGCTCCTTCTTCCATCACTTATGTATGGGATGTTATCTAGACTTTCTGGTATTGAGCTTCTTAATTTTTTCTTAACTAGTCTTTTTTCTAA